>JALVEJ010000050.1 GCA_027031025.1 Flavobacteriales bacterium
CATTAAACCTAATACGACCTATCAAATCAATTTTGGCGAAAGTATCGCCGACAATAATGAAGGCAATAAACTTAAAAACTTACAACTGGTTTTTTCTACCGGTCCGGTGATAGACAGCTTGTCTTTGGCAGGCAAAGTAACGGCGCTGCATTTTGACAAAAAACCGGAAAACATTTTGGTAGGTTTGTATCAAGCCACCGGTTTTACCGACTCACTTGTTTTTAGACAAAAACCCTATTATGTAACAACGGCAGAGACCGACGGCAGTTTTAAATTTAAACATTTAAAAGCCGGTAATTACCGAATAATTGCCTTGGCGGATGAAAACTTTGATTACAAATACCGGCAAGGCGCAGAAAGTATCGGTTTTGTGGATAGAATCATCAATATACCACAAGATAGTTTGGTAAACTTAAATTTATTTAAAGAATATCCGGCATTAAGCATTGAAGATATCACACAAAAATCGCGAACGCATATCGTTGTTAAATTTAAAGGCAATCCGGATAGTTTAAGCGTTACGGTCAAAAGTCCTGTAAAACGACAGCTACATTTTTTTGAAAGCGACCAATGGCATATGTGGTATCAATCAGACGAAGACAGTATTAGTCTGACTATACCTTTACCTCATCAACGGCTTAAAAAATATCATCGGAAACGCAGCGACGATCAAGACTCATTGCAAGTCGCTATAAAAGGCAAAGGGCGTATCAATCCGCTTGATTCGGTAATGATATCTGCCAATATGCCCCTTGTAAATATTGACACGACCAAAGTCCATTTGCAAAAAGACAGCATTCCGGTTGCTTACCGCTTGCAGCAATTAAAAAAAGGTGCTTTTGTCATGAATTTTGAAAAAGTTTTAGGCGCGTCTTATGCGTTACACTTACTGCCCAAAGCTGTAAGGGGATTTGCCGGACCAACCAACCACGACACCATTAAGGCAAACATACAATTACCCAAAGCCGAAACTTTCGGTAAACTGATTTTGCATTTAAACAACGAACAACACAAACCCCTGTTTATCGAATTGCTTAAAAACGGTAAAATCGTCAGAAAAACACCGACGCAAACCGGCAATGATTTTGAGTTAGCTTATTTAACACCGGGCAAATACAGCCTTAGAATCATTGTTGATACTAATAAAAATAACCGATGGGATACCGGCAATTATCTGCGGCATTTACAACCCGAACAAAGTTTGGACCCCGGCAATATGATTGAAATCCGGGCTAATTGGGATGTGAATCAAACTTTTACGTTAGAGGAATTGATGAAATGAGGAAGTGAGGAATTGAAAGCATAGGTCATTGAGTGAGCCCGATGATAATCGGGATTGTATCGAAATGACCGGTTTTGATAGAGGAATTATATTTTTTTGAACCACATAAGACACATAAGTTCACATAATACCAATTCTAAATAAAAATAGTCTAAAAGGGTTTGCGGTATAAGTTCTTTTCTTTTGTGGTTTTATGTGACTTATGTGGTTTTAATTGCGGAAATGAGGATTTTATATGCTTCATAGCTTATTTTTTACTTTGATGATTGCTTGTAATTTTTGATATAATTTCTGCTTCAAATTTGAGGAGTTGATGAAATGATAATTTATTGTGCTTTTGAGATTAATAGGTTTTTCAATGTTTGTTTATTACTTCATATTTTACTTCTGCATCTAATCTGAGGAGTTGAAGAGTAGGTCGTTGAGTGATCCAGATGATAATCGGGATTGTGTCGAAATGACCGGTTTTGTTGAGGAATTGAGGAATTAATTGATTTCAGATTTTTGACTTTTTAAACCATTAAGACATTAAGATATTAAGTTTTATTCTATTAAGGTCTTTTGTGGTTTTTATTGAGGAATTAAGCTTGGAAAAAAGCCCGCATTATGACGCAGACAGTCTTACAAATCAAAAACAGAAGGACGTTTTTTGTAAAAAAGATCTTTTATTTTTAAAGCAAAAGCTAACAGTAAATACACTATAAAAGAAGCGCCCAGTGTTATAAAAGAGGCATAAATAAAGAATAATCGCACATTATTTACCGGAATCCCCGATTTGTCTGCCAAACGGCTCGATACATTAAAGCCGTGTTTGGCCAAAAAATATCTGACTTTTTCAATATTCATTTTGCAATCCTTGTTTTAAAATAAAATGACCAACGTCGCAAGATAAGCATTTATTTTGTGAGCAATAAGCTTTGTTGAGTTGTAAAATGGCTTGAGTGTCTAACGCATTTCTTGCCGGTAAATTAATTTTGTTGAAAATACTGACGATTCTGTTTTTTTCCGGCGGGATGCTTTCCATTAAATCTATTAGGTCTTCACTATTATATGCTCCTAAATGTTTTTGATAAGCAAATTTTAAAGGAACAATGACATTAATCAAAATCAAGTTCATAAAATCTTTGCCTGTGGTTTTCTTTTTATGTTTGGTTGCTTTATCAAAATTGTAATGCGTATCCCAATAACAGGAAGCCGTGGCACTTAATATCTCATAGGCTTGTTCTTTATTGGTTACAGCAAGCAATTTTTCATATAAATGGTCGGTTTGATAATAGATACGGGCAAATTGTGCCAGGCGAATGGTCGGGAAGTTGGAAGGGCGTAAGCGATGAAATTTGACAGCGCCTGCCGGTAATTCGTCCAAACTGTGTTTGACTTTTAAAAAGCGATATTCGTTTTGAAGCAAACGATAGTATGCGTCATTTTTGTCGTCATTGAGCAATCCTGCAACACCAAATAATAAAGCCTCCAGTTTTATTAAATTGTCTTTGTATTTGATAAAAATTTTATGTGGCAATAAACGCCCTAAAAGTTCAAAAGCATCTTTATTGACCGAACCGCCGATATATTTCAAAAGTGTTTCGTAAAAAATTTGGTGCCAATCATTGCGGGTTTCCAGCAATAATTTTTTGATAATTTGATATTTATCTTCGAGCCGTTCTACAAATAACCTGTATTTATAGTTGACAATCAACATCTTATCCACTTTTCCAATGTCATTTTGACAAGGCAAAATCGCTTTGTTTTTAAGGAGTTTGTTGTATTTTTTTAAGATGTTTTTGTCGATATATTTTGAGAGTTCCAGTGTTGGAATTTGACTGTTGTTTGAATTATAAACCGGCATATTGTCTTCATAAACCACATGCAAAATAACATTGTCATAAGCCGGATCTTTCTCATGACCATGCACATACCAGTCAGAGGATTGTTTGTGTATTTCAACATGTCCCGCCCATAAAATATCGTCAATGAGAATTTGGGCACCGGTAAAATCAGGTCCGGCATCAGCGTTTGGAAAACCTTTATGGTGTATAGACAAACTGTTACCTTGATTGGTTTTTAAATGTTTTTGATTAAAAAAACCGTTTTGCCAAATGTAATGCAAAAAATTTTCTTTCATATTTACCGGTTAAGTGGCTATAAAAAAACAAATTTTTATCTAATAAACGAAAAACATAAAATTTTCCGTATTTTTGTATGCTGGTTTTAGGATTATCGGATAGACAAAATTATGAAAAAAATACTGATTTTTAGTTTTTTATTTATGGGGCTGGTTGCTTGTGAAAAAATAGACAAATTTACCCAGTTTAGCATTCAAACGGAAACGGGCTATGAGGCGCCGGCTGATACAACTACTCAAACACCTATTGAATTGGGTGCAAAGCCTTTAATTATTAACTCTGAAATTTTTGACGACTACCAAACTTCCGTTGATCTTATTGATAAAGCAACGATAAAAACTATAGAATTGCAAATTGATCAACCGCAACATGCCGATTTTAATTTTTTGACCGATATTGAAATATATATTGAAGCCGATAATTTGCCCAAAATACGCATGGCTTGGAAAAATAATTTGCAAAACGATCAACTGCAATCTTTCACTCCCGAATATTTACCTGACAATTTATCCGAATATTTAAAAAGTGATAATCTTAAAATGAGCATTGTATTAGTCACCGATGAAGTGCTCACTCAGCCGGTTAGGTTCAAGGTCAAAACGGCGTTTTATATCAATGCCGAATTGACCGGGAAATAAACTTCGGTTTTTATTAACTTTTGTATTTTATCTTTCTAATTCTCAGGTTTTTAGGAGTAATTTCCAGATATTCGTCATCACGGATATATTCTAATGCTTCTTCGAGAGAAAATTCCACTTTGGGGGCTATTTTCATACTTTCATCCGAACCGGAAGCACGCATATTGGTCAGTTTTTTTCCTTTGGTTAAGTTAGCCGGCAAATCATTTTCGCGGGTATGTTCACCGACAACTTGTCCTACATATACGTCATCGCCGGGTTCTACAAAGAATCTTCCGCGGTCTTGTAACCTGTCTAATGAATAAGCGGAGACTTTGCCGCTATCCATTGATATTAAAGCCCCCTTGTTGCGTTCGGCTATCTCGCCTTTGTAGGGCGCATATTCTCTAAAACGGTGGTTCATAACGGCGGTTCCTGCGGTAGCCGTCAAAATATTGTTTCGCAATCCGATCAAGCCTCTTGAGGTAATGTCAAATTCCAAATGCATAACGTCGCCTTTGGGTTCCATTGCCAGCAGGTCGCCTTTACGTCCGGTTACAAGCTCAATCACTTTGCCGCTATATGCTTCCGGCACATCTATAATCAAGGTTTCATAGGGCTCGTGTTTGACGCCGTCTATCTCTTTAATTAATACTTGAGGTTTGCCGACTTGCAATTCATAACCTTCGCGGCGCATGGTTTCTATCAATACTGATAAATGCAGAATGCCACGTCCATAGACATTAAATTTATCTT
>JALVEJ010000051.1 GCA_027031025.1 Flavobacteriales bacterium
ACTGTCCGCCGGGTGTTGCGGCATCCAAACCAAAGGGGTTGTTAAAAATAGTTCCGTTCAATGAGAAGTTGTTGTATTGATCATTACGTCCGCCAAATGAATTACCGCTGGCGGATGGTTCTAAACGATAAAAATCTTCTGCCGAACGAGAAATAGTCGGTAAAGTTTCCAATTCTCTGTGACCGATACTGGTGACCGGTCCATTTTTGTCTTTGGCAGCAACTTGTCCATTATCTTTCACATTGATAACAACCTCTTTTAAAGCATTTTTACTTTCTTGTAAAAACACCTCTATTTTTTCTGCTTGCCCCAATTTTAAATAAATATTGTGCAGTTCAACGGGTTGGTAGCCAACATACTTTACAATAACTGTATAAGGTCCGCCAATACGTAAGTTTGGCAAAATAAAACGCCCGTTTTCTTGGGTAACGGTACCGTTTTTGGTACCGGTAGGTTCATGTATAACCAAGACTTCGGCACCCATTAAAGGACCATCTTTATCTTTGACCAATCCTTTAAGAGTCGAAGTGGTTACTTGTGCAAATCCTGTTGATACAAGCAACAAAAACACGATTAAAAAGTTTAGTTTTTTGTTCATAGTTTAAGTTTTTAATTTTTCGTTGGCTAATTTATAAAAAAACACTCTCTTAACTTTTTCTTAAGGCTTAAAGTTATTAACATTTTATTGATGATAACTTTATGTTTTTATGTTACAAAAAAACCGGCTCAAATAAGCCGGCATTCGTTTAGTTAATGTTTGTTTGTGTTACACTTCTATTTTTTTAATCTTTCCATTCAGCTAAAAACAAATTGGTATCATGTGTCCCTCGATTATTTCTATTAGAGCCGAAAACCAATTTTTTTCCATCATAAGAAAACATTGGGAAAGCATCAAAAATAGGGTCAAAAGTGACTTGCTCCAAGCCACTTCCATCTAAATTAACCATATATAAATTAAATGGTATAGATTTAGTTTTATGATTAGACGAAAAAATGATTTTTTTACCGCTCGGATGAAAAAACGGCGCCCAGTTTGCACCGCCCAAATGCGTTACTTGATGTAAATTGCTGCCATCGGCATCACAGACATAGATTTCCATATTAGTCGGTTCTACCAAACCTTGCGCTAACAAATCTTTATATTTTTTGATTTCTTCTGGTGTCTTGGGGCGCGATGAACGAAAAACCAGTTTTTTACTATCCGGGGAGAAGAATGCGCCCCCATCATAACCCAATTCGTGTGTAATTTGCTTAACATCCGTACCGTCTATATTCATGGTATAAAGTTCCAAATCACCGCTGCGGGTTGACGTAAATACAATTTTTTTGCCATCTGGCGACACGGTAGCTTCGGCATCATAACCGGGCTCGTTGGTCAATTGCTTGACGATATTGCCGTTCAAATCCGCTACAAAAATATCATAAGTATCATAAATAGGCCAAACATAACGTCCCTTGGTTTTCTTGGGTTCCGGCGGACACTCTTTGCTACCTAAATGGGTAGAAGCATAAACCACTAATGTGTCTCCCGGTAAAAAATAACTACAAGTTGTTCTGCCTAATCCGGTACTCAACATTTTTGGCTTCGTTGTGCTATCCAGCGGCTGATTGGCATTCATGACAAAAATTTGGTCACAAGGTATATTCCAACGCGGATTGCGTGCTTGAAAAACCAATTTCGTATCGTCAAAACTCCAATAAGCTTCTGCATTATCACCACCAAAGGTCAATTGCTTGACCGATTTAAAATGTTTTTTTTCTTTATCGTAAAATACTTTTTGCTCCAATTTGGTCTCGCCCGATTTACCATCTGCTTTCTTTGCAGAATGCTTGCAAGCATTTATAAGAACAATCAAACAAAAAATTGCTGCTAACTTTAAATATTTCATTATATAAAATTTTGTATATTGGCGGCAAAAATAGGTTTTTTATATAAAAAAATCTATCGAATTACATATAAAAAATAACGATTTAAAGAAATCTTATGAATTATTTTGATATTATTATCAGTATTATTTTGGTATGGGCTTTCTATTCAGGCTTTAAAAAAGGGCTGATTTATATGTTGTTTTCTTTCATTTCGATCATTGTCGGGTTATATGCCGCCATTCATTTTTCCTATCTGACAATAGACAAATTGGGAACTTATTTTGATAAAGATCCGGCACAACTCAAAATTATGGCTTACATCTTAACCTTTATAATTGTCTTTGGTTTGATGTATTTGGTAGGCAAAATATTAGACAAGCTTTTATCTGCCGTAGCGCTGGGATTTGTTAATAAATTAGCCGGAGGCGCACTTTCAGTAGCTATAAAAGTGATTGTTTTAAGTTTGTTTTTTTGGTTATTTGACCAAGGTAATCAAATTTACCCGATCGTCAAACCCGAAACCATGAACCAAAGCATGCTTTACAATCCTATAAAAAATTTATCTCCGGTCATCCTTGTCAATATTAAAAAACTCAAAAACAATAAGACGCTTCAAAAAATTAAAGAAAAAGAGTTGGATTTACGGCAACAACCGAAAGATAGTTTTTAAAAAACTTTCCTTTTCCAAATAATTTCAGGTAAAAAAATGCCAAATTGTCACTTGTTTTTGTTATCTTGTCAAAAAAATTACATTGGAGTAAATTTTGATAAAGATCCATTGAAAACTAAAAAATAAAACTATGATTTTAACAAAAAAACATTTGAATATTCTCGAAGCAATATTCGACAGAAAGCTTAATAGTATAGATGCCTTGGAAGTCTTGGAAGACGACCAAGATTTTTTATATTATGTACAATTGGAACAAATGGGATTGCTACGTGAAGATGCCGACCGGTTTCATTTGACCTATCCGGGTATGATGCTTATGGAAGCTTATCGTATGGCGCAACTCAACGGCACCATGCCGGACATTGATCAATATGATGATGACTTCAAATTTGTAGGCAGCCGTATCATTAATATGCTTTATACTGCCGAAATGGCAAAAGACAAAGTCAATGACATTATCCGTCCCAAACTTGAAAAACGGGGCATGGTCGTCAATGGCATGTTAAGCGAATTCGGCAAAAAAGTCTTGGAAGTTTATGAAGAAGTGGAACCTTATTTTTATATCAACAAACCGCTTCAAGAATTTTTGAAAAAAACATTAGTAGGACCGGCGCCTAAAAGAGAGTTGTTAGATGCTGATAAATTTCAAATATTGGAAAGTGAAGCCCTTCGCTTATTGTCTTTTTCTGCACCCGAAGGACATTATTACAATTTGAGTGGTGTGGGGCAACAAATTAGAGCGGCACTGCTTAAAGGCGCATTTTTCAAACCCATCACCCAAGAATATTTTGAAGCTTTATTTCAATTGGTTGCCGGCGGTGATATTGATGACGAACAACTCAAACAAGATTTGATAGCGCAAGCAGTCATTGATACCGACAACAATATTTTACCTGCCGGAGAACATTTATTGCGAGCAGGCGATTTATACTTCCATGGTTATTACGATGACCCCATGAGTATTGATATCGATGAAGTAGAATTCGGCGTATTGGCAACCATTAAAGAAATCAATGACGAAACAATCAAAAATCCGGAATTCTTAGCTACCAAAGCCAATATCAAAACCGAATTTATCGATAAAAAATTCAAAGAAGCGCAAGCGCTAAAAGAAGAATGGGGCAGACGACTTAAAGAACTTCCCAAAGTCAAACAAAAATATGTTGAAGAACTGGAACATGCTAAAACTGCAGAAGAATGGTTTAATAAAGTTTATGATTTTGATGCGGCATTGTTTGGTCTACAAGGTTTCCAACTAATTACTCCGGCAGTAAAAGAAGACAAAATGTATTATGTTTTAACGGAAGACGGACAAAAAGTTTATGATAAACTAAAAAATAATCCGCGTGAAATTCCGGCAGAAGCTGTTAAAGCTATTACCATAGGACGACATTTGTTCTTTGCGCCTGATGGTCGTTGGGTTGAAAAAGCTAAAAAGGCGAAAACCATTGAAACCGCTCCTACCCCAACCGGACGATTCTTTGCCCGCTTGGCATACAACAACAAAACACCCAACATGACTAAATACGGATTGGAAGTCATGAAACCCATACCTTATACAACCGGTATCTATCTTAACGACTTGATGACTTATCTCAAAGATTACGATAGAGATGAAGTTATCCAATTGCTTGAAAAACTGGATGCCCGGGGTATGGTAAACTTCTTCCCCAACGATATGATTATGCTCACCGAAGCAGGAAAAAAAGTCAAACATGCCACCACCGGTATAGCCGGCGATATCAAATATCCCGTAACACCACATGTTATCGATGTGTTACGCGCCTTAAAAGAAGTCGGTAGTTTATATGTTAAAGAACGTAAGGTCCGTATCTTGCCTGATAATTGGAAAAAAGCTTTAAAATTGCTTAAAATGGATATGGAAACCTTTGAAAATACCCTTACATTATTACGTCGTGCCGGTTATATCGGAAAAGACAGCATCACGGAAAACGGTGTATTGTTGATTGAAGCTGCCGAAATGCTTGAAAATATCGACTACGATTGGACAGAAGTTGAAGTTTAAAAGTATTTTTAATATAAATTTTGCAAAAGCGACCTTTTAGGTCGCTTTTTTATTAATTTGAAGCCATTTTTTTCACAAGTTTTTAACATTTTCAAACTTTTATTAAAGATTTTTTTAGCGTAACTTTATAGCATCAAAATCTATCGCTATGTCAATAAAAAAAATTTTTTACGTTTTACTTTTTATTTCAACCGGTTTGTTCGCTCAAAAAAAAGCGGAAACCGGGAAGTTAAACTTCGCTAACATCAAATTACGTAATATTGGTCCGGCCTTTATGTCCGGTCGTATAGCCGATATTGCCATACATCCACAAAATCCTAATATTTGGTATGTCGCTGCCGGTTCAGGCGGCGTCTGGAAAACCGTTAATGCCGGAACCACTTGGCAACCTATCTTTGACGGACAAAAATCTTTCTCAATTGGTTGCATAACGATTGACACCAATAATCCGCATCGTATTTGGGTAGGGACCGGTGAAAATGTCGGCGGCAGACATGTCGGATTTGGCGATGGCATTTATTTAAGCACCGATGATGGCAAAACTTGGCAAAATATGGGATTAAAAAAATCGGAACATATTTCTAAAATTATTGTCCGTCCCGGCAATTCAAATGAGGTTTATGTTGCCGTGCAAGGACCGCTGTGGTCCAAAGGTGGTGAACGCGGTTTTTACAAAACAACAGACGGCGGAAAAACCTGGAAAAAAACACTCGGGGATAATGAATGGGAAGGTGTGACCGATATTGATATTGACCCTAGAAATCCCGATAGAGTCTATGCTGCCACATGGCAACGACACCGCACGGTAGCAGCTTATATGGGAGGTGGACCGAAAACGGCTATTTACCGTTCGGAAGATGGCGGAGACACTTGGAAAAAAATTATGAAAGGCATGCCAAATGGCAAAAAAGGCAAAATAGGGCTGGCAGTCTCACCACTAAAACCGGATGTTGTTTATGCAGCCGTGGAATTAAACCGTAAAAAAGGCGCGTTTTTCAAATCGACCAATCGCGGGGAATCTTGGCAAAAACAATCGGATATGATTTCCGGTGGAACCGGACCGCATTACTATCAAGAAATTTATGCCGACCCACATCGTTTTGACCGCGTATATTTTGCCGATGTCCGTATGAAAATCACCAATAATGGTGGTAAAAATTTTTATCAGATGCCCGAAAAATTCAAGCATTCCGACAACCACGTCTTAAAATTCAGAAAAGACGACCCTAATTATTTATTGGTTGGAACTGACGGCGGATTATACGAAAGTTTTGATTTAGGGCAATCTTGGCGGCATATTTCCAATTTACCCCTCACCCAATTTTATAAAATTGCGGTTGATGACAGCAAACCTTTTTATTACATTTATGGCGGCACGCAAGACAATAGTACCGAACGCGGACCCTCACGCACTGATAATCTGCACGGTATTGCTAACAGGGATTGGGAAGTTGTGCTGTTTGCCGACGGACATCAACCGGCTACCGAACCGGGTAACCCCGATATTGTTTATGCCGAATGGCAAGAAGGCAATTTGGTCAGAAAAGATATGAAAACCGGCGAAATGACTTATATTCAACCTCAACCTCGTGCCGGCGAACCATTTGAACGCTTCAATTGGGATGCCCCTATTTTGATCAGTCCGCATAATCCGAAACGCATTTATTACGGCTCTTACCGGGTATGGCGTTCTGATAACCGTGGGGACGAATGGCAACCCATTTCAGGGGATTTGACCAAACATCAAGAACGTTTTGACATGCCGATTATGGGCAAAAAACAAAGCTGGGATTCGCCTTGGGATGTATATGCCATGTCAACTTTCAACACGATTACTTCTCTTGCAGAATCACCCGTTCAAGAAGGATTAATCTATGCCGGAACGGATGACGGACTGATTCAAGTTACAGAAAACGGCGGCAAAACTTGGCGTAAAATTCCGGTAGAAAAATTGCCCGGTGTTCCCAAAGATGCTTTTGTCAACGATATCAAAGCTGATAATTTTGATGCCGGCACCGTATATGTCTGTTTAGATGCACATAAACAAGGTGATTTTACACCATATTTGTACAAAAGTACCGATAAAGGTAAAACCTGGCAAAAACTATCGGGAAACCTACCAAAACCTTTGATTGTATGGCGATTTATGCAGGATTATAAAGAACCCAAATTGATGTTTATAGGAACGGAATTTGGAGTCTACACAAGCTTAGACGGCGGCAAAAAATGGCATAAACTCAATGCCGGAGCCAACATATCATTCCGGGATTTAGCCATCAAAAAAGACGATGACGATTTGGTTGGCGCCAGCTTTGGACGGGGTATTTTTATTTTAGATGATTACGGATTTTTAAGAGAGTTATCTAAAAATTCTCCAAAATCCGATAAAGTTTTCAAACCTCGTGATAGCTGGTGGTATTTTGAAAGAGGCATACTCGGAAGAGAAAAGAAAGGCAGTCAAGGCGCCGCCTATTTCTTGGCGCCTAATCCGCCGTATGGCACAACATTTACGTATTTTTTGAAAAATGGTTTTGAATCTTTAACCGAAAAAAGACAAAAAGCCGAAAAAAAAGCGGAAAAAGCAGGGAAAAGTTTGGATTTTCCGGGTTGGGACAAACTGGATGCCGAAATAACAGAAAACAAACCGGTCAATTATTTATACATAATTAATAATAATGGAAAAATATTAAACCGGCTTAAACTATCCGATAAAAAAGGCTTTCACCGCGTCACATGGAACCATACTAAATTTTCTAAAATGTCAGGCAACCGGCATTTCGGACCAAATGGTGTTAGAGTGGCGCCCGGAACTTACAAAGCCTACATGGCACAAATTGGAAAAGATGGTAAAATCAAAATTATATCTGACACCATTAGCTTTAATCTCAAACGCTTGTATCAAAGCAGCCTGCATGGTAAACCTTTAAATGAAGTCGTTAAATTTTGGGAACAATTAGATGCATTTAATGCTCAGGTCAATTTATTCACCAAACGATATCGTAAAACCCAAAAGGCATTGGAATTACTTCAAAAAGCAGCTGTAAAATCAAGTAAAGAACGAGAAAATGTTTACACCAAACTTTTAAAGGTTAAAAAAGACTTAGAAAATATTGAGAAAAGTTTATTTGGTAGAAAAAGCAAGAATGAGGTCGGTGAAAAAAATGCACCAACTATTTTTGACCGGCTTAATCATATGCGGATGGGAACCCGTTTTTCTTCATACGGACCTACACCGGAACATCTAAAATCTTATCAAATAGCCCAAAAAACTTTACAACAATTACAACAAAAATTAAAGGCTGAGATATCACAATTGATAGCCATACAAAAAACCATGCAACAACTTGACATCCCTTATATTGACACAGGGCTTTGTCCGGAATAAATACTATTCTTATACCCACAGGGGCGACCGCAAAGCGGTCGCCCCTGTAGGTATAAATAAATCAAAAAACTTTAATCTTGAATCACCCATTCGCCGGTTTGCAACAACGGGCGTGCTTTTTTGTATTTAATCTCTTGTTTTTGTCCATTATTAACATTCATAATCGTCACAATTTCATTTCGCCCATAAGTTTTACCTTTACGAATAGGCGATGTAATCTCTTGACGTTGTCCACCTTGCATGGCTTGACGATTATTTGCCGCCATTTCCTCAAGCGATGGAATATTATCAGTTCGGCTTTCAGTATATTTTGGCTTACGACGTCGCGGTTGACGCGCTTCTCTAACCTGATTGGGGTCTTGCGTAGGCAAGTCGCCTTTAAATAAGAATGACAAAACGTCTTTATTGACTTTATCCAACATATTTCTAAACAATTCGAAAGCTTCAAATTTATAAATCAAGACCGGATCTTTTTGTTCATAAGAAGCCATTTGCACCGAAGTTTTCAGTTGGTCCATCTTGTGCAGATGGTCTTTCCAAGCTTCGTCAATAATAGCCAATGAGATATTTTTTTCAAAATCGTCAACCAATTTTTTACCTTCCGATTCGTAAGCTTCCTTCAAGTCGGTTGTGACTTTGATTTCACGGGCGCCATCGGTAAAAGGCACTACAATACGTTTGTAGCGATCGCCCTCATTTTCATAAACTTGTTTGATTACCGGATAGGCAATTTGCGCAGAACGGGCAATTTTTTCTTTATAATGTTTAGTAAGTGTTTCGTAAAGTTTGTCAACCAGTTCTTTTTCTGACAGATTTAAAAATTCATCTTTGGTTACCGGTGAATTGATTGCAAATGTTGTAATCAATTCTTTTTCAAAAGTTTCAAAATCTTTAGCCGGTTTAGTCTGTTCGACTATGGTTTCAATGGCTTCATATATCATATTGGCGATATCCACTTTCAGCCGTTCGCCTTCCAATGCATGGCGCCGCCTTTTGTAAACCAATTCCCGTTGTGCGTTCATCACATCATCATACTCGAGCAAGCGTTTACGAATACCGAAATTGTTTTCTTCCACTTTCTTTTGAGCACGTTCTATGGATTTTGAAATCATCGGATGTTGAATCACATCACCTTCTTTCATGCCCATACGGTCCATGATTTTGGCTATTTTTTCCGAGCCAAATAAACGCATCAAATTGTCTTCCAAAGAGACATAGAATTGCGAAGAGCCCGGGTCGCCTTGACGCCCTGCACGTCCTCGTAACTGGCGGTCAACCCTTCGAGAATCATGGCGTTCCGTACCAATGATTGCCAGTCCTCCTGCTTCTTTAACTTCGGGGGCTAATTTTATATCCGTACCACGTCCGGCCATGTTTGTAGCAATGGTCACGACACCCGGATTTCCGGCTTCTGCAACTATTTCGGCTTCACGTTTGTGATGTTTGGCATTTAAAACATTGTGCGGAATTTTAACATAGTGCAACATTTTGCTCAACAATTCGGACGTTTCCACCGAAGTGGTTCCAACCAAAACCGGTCTGCCTTGCTTGGTAAGCTCTTGTATTTCTTGGATGATGGCATTGTATTTTTCGCGTTTGGTTTTATAAATTTTATCATCTTTATCAATTCTTGCCAAAGGTTTGTTGGTTGGTACCTCTACAACATCCAATTTATAAATATCCCAAAATTCTCCTGCTTCGGTTACGGCGGTTCCTGTCATACCGGCTAATTTGCGATACATTCTAAAGAAATTTTGTAAAGTTACCGTAGCATAAGTTTGAGTAGCATCTTCAATTTTGACATTTTCTTTGGCTTCAATAGCTTGGTGCAGTCCGTCCGAATAACGACGTCCTTCCATGATACGACCTGTTTGCTCATCTACAATTTTGACTTGTCCGTCCAGGACAACGTATTCTACATCTTTTTCAAACAAAGTATAAGCCTTAAGCAACTGATTTAAAGTGTGCAAACGCTCACTTTTGGCGGCATATTCTCTAAACAATTTGTCTTTTTGAGCGGCTTTTTCAGCATCATCAACATCAGATTTGTCAATTTTACCGATTTCTTCACTGATGTTGGGTAAAATAAAGAAATCAGGAGCGGTATCTTTGGATAAAAATTCAATACCCTTGTCGCTTAGTTCAATAGAGTTGTTTTTTTCATCGATTACAAACAGTAATTCTTTATCCACTTCAGGCATCAAAGCATTGTTGTTTTCCATATATTTGGCTTCGGTTTTTTGAAGCAATTGTTTGATACCTTCTTCACTTAAAAACTTGATTAAGGCTTTATTTTTAGGCAAGCCTCTATAAACGCGTAACAAGTGAAAACCGCCTTCTTTGGTATTGCCTTCTTTTATTAATTTTTTAGCCAATGCCAGTTCTTTGAGCATGGCGGCTTTTTGAGCTTGATAAATTTTTTCAATATAAGGTTTCAGCTCGTTAAATTCGTGACGGTCGCCTTGTTCTACCGGACCGGAGATGATTAAAGGCGTACGGGCATCATCAATCAACACCGAATCGACTTCATCGACAATGGCATAATTGTGTTCGCGTTGTACCAAATCGGAAGTCGTATGTGCCATATTGTCACGTAAATAGTCAAAACCGAATTCGTTATTGGTGCCGTAAGTAATATCCGCTTCATAAGCCTTGCGACGCTGTGGCGTATTGGGCTGATGCCGATCAATACAATCTACACGTAAACCTAGAAATTCAAAAATGGGTCCCATCCAAGCGGCATCCCGTTTGGCTAAATAATCATTGACCGTCACCAAATGTGCACCGCGTCCGGGTAAAGCATTGAGATATAATGGTAAAGTTGCGACTAAAGTTTTACCTTCTCCGGTCATCATTTCTGCGATTTTGCCTTGATGTAAAACAATACCTCCCATTATTTGCACATCGTAATGCACCATATCCCAAACGACTTCTTTGCCTTCGGCATTCCAACGGTTAGACCATATGGTTTTGTCGTCATTGACCATAATATAATCGCGGGTAGCAGACAACTCACGATCAAGCGGCGTTGTGGTGACTTCCAAAGTGTCATTTTCTTTAAAACGGCGAGCAGTTTCACGCACTACGGCAAAAGCTTCGGGCAAAATTTCATTTAATACTTTTTCTTCTATTTCATAAATATCGTCTTCTAATTTATCAATTTCTTCATAAATGGCTTCACGAGCTTCCAAATCCGCTTCTTGTTCGGCTTTTTCACGTAAAGCATTCTGTTTTGCCCGTAATTCACTAGTTGCATCTTGAATTTTATTTCTAAATTCTTGGGTTTTTTGTCTTAATTCATCCAAACTGAGTTGTTGCAATGCCGGTCCTAAACTATTGACTTGGTCAACAATCGGCTGCATTTGTTTGATGTCTTTAGATTTTTTATCGCCTAAAAATACTTTAAGCAAAGAATTAACAATCTTCATATTCAATAGGTTTTATGCGTCAAAAATACTTTTTGAAAAATGCTTTTTACGTATCAAAAAGTATCAAAAAATATAATTATCAAAAATACAAAAAAAAGTCTCTTAAAAGAGACTTTTTAGTATTTATTAACATCGCGTTTTAATATTCATCTTCGTTCCAAAGAAAATCTTCTTCGGTAGGATAATCAGGCCAAATGTCTTGAATAGTCTCAAATACTTCTTCTTCTTCTTCAATTTCCTGTAAGTTTTCAACAACTTCAAGCGGAGCACCGGTTCTGATAGCATAGTCTATCAGTTCGTCTTTGGTCGCCGGCCAAGGGGCGTCACTCAAATAAGATGCTAATTCTAATGTCCAATACATAGTGTTTAAATTTTAAAAAGCTGGCAAAAATAATAAAAAAATATTTAATTATCAATAATTATTTTGGTATCCAAGGAATTTCCTTGACTTGCAAATCCATAGACAATTTTCGTGCCAATACAAACAAATAATCGGACAATCTGTTGAGGTATTTTATCAGTTCTTTTGAAACGGGTTCTAAGTCATTAAGATAAGTAACTTTTCGTTCGGCACGTCGGCAAATGGTTCTGCAAATATGACAGACCGACACTTGCTCATGTCCACCGGGTAAGACAAAATGTGTCATAGGGGGTAATACTTGGTCCATTGCATCAATTTTTTTTTCAAGGAAAGCTATATCATCTTGACCAATAGGTTTGATGTCTAAACGGGGCTTACCATTGGGCAAAGTTTGTTTTTCAAAATCAAGTGCTAAAAAAGACCCCAAAGTAAACAAGCGGTTTTGAATCTCAATCAATTCTTCCTGATAAGTATTTTCGATCTTATCACGCAATAAACCAATATATGAATTTAATTCATCGACCGTACCGTAAGCTTCTATTTTGATGTGATGTTTTGGTACGCGCGTGCCGCCTATGAGTAAAGTGGTGCCTTTATCACCGGTTTTGGTATAGATTTTCATATTAGTTGAAAGTTAAAAGTTGAAAATTCTTGGTTTCTAGTGCAATATACTGTGCATCCGTTGTAGAATATTTAATTCCTCATTTCCTCAAATTAAAAGCACAAAAAAAGTTTGTAATTACAAATAAGCATCAAAGAACAAGGTTTCCCTATACACCAAATAAAATCCTCATTTCCTCAAAAAAAATACTACCTTCCTTTATTAGCTTCTCTGATATACTTTTGAAGTGCCATAGTCATTGAAGGTGTTTCGGGAGTCGGTGCCATGATATCAATTCGTAAACCTTTTTCTTCGGCTGCTTTTACGGTAGATTTGCCATAAACGGCTATACGGGTGTCGTTTTGTTTAAAATCAGGGAAATTATGATATAAGGATTCAATACCGGAAGGGCTGTAAAAGACTAAAATATCATAATACACATCTTTTAGGTCGGACAAATCACTGATACAAGTTTTAAAAAAAGTTGCCGATTGCCAATCTATACCTATTTCATTTAAAGCTTTGGGTATTTCGGGCTTTAATTTGTCTGAGGAAGGCAATAAAAATTTACCTTCGGGATTTTTACTGATAATATTGGCTAAATCTTTAATGGTTTTATTGCCGTAAGAAATTTTACGTTTTCGATAAACAATATAACGTTGCAAATACAAAGCAATTGCTTCCGACTGACAATAATATCGCATAGTATTAGGCACCGTGTAGCGCATTTCTTCGGCTAAACGAAAAAAATGATCTACGGCATTTCGACTGGTAAAAATGATCGCATTATAGTCGGGTAGCGCTATTTTTTGTTTTCTAATATCCCTTGCCGTAGCACCTTCTACATGTATAAAAGGGCGAAAATCAATCTTGACCTTTTCATTTTGGGCTAGCGCTATATAAGGGGAATTTTCAGAAGTCGGTTCGGGCTGTGATACTAAAATAGTCTTGACTTTCTTCTTTTTTAGGACTGTTTTTTCACTCATAGAATTTGAAAAATTATCCAACCGGTTACCAAAATAATCGGTAGAATTTCTGATAGGCAAAGATACAAAAATATTTGATATGTTTTCAAGTCTGTATGTTTACTTAAACTATTATATAGGTTTAACCAGAGTGTTACGAACCAAACGATTGATACACTAATAATTAGATAAAAAAACAAGGGTGTCTGATAAGGAAAATAATAGGTCAAAAAAGCCAATATAAACAGATAAAAAACCGTATAATTCTCATAAGCCGTTCTAATAAATCTTATTTTACTTAAAAATTTACCTTTTTTTATTAAAATAATTAAAACAATTTCAAAAATAAACTTTAAAACAAGATAAAAAGCGACAGCTATCAATAATTTATGCCACTCGGGAAATTGTTTTTTGCTCCAATCCTGACTTGAAGAAACGGTTTTGAACAAAGCTACAACATATAATGTATAGGAAATAATTTTAAATAACAGACTGTTTAAATTGTATAAAGAGAAAAGATTTTGCGCCCGGGATTCATACTCAAAGATGTAAATATTAGGCGCTTTAATGTTAATAGTAAAGCGTTTATCAAACCACAATTTATTCATCAATAGCAACAATGCCGCTACCAAAAACAAAACGACAAAAGAAGTTTGATAAAAACCGGGCTTAACTAATTCTGCCATTATCGCATTAAATATATATTTTATGGCAAATGTAATGAGAATAGTTGAAACCGACATGATTAATACCAAAAACAACTATATATTAGTCCAATAAATCGTTTCTTTTTTCCTGTATCTTCGTTAAAAATACTCGTTATAGCTACCGGCTATAACTGCGTTTTTTGCCTTGATACAGAAAAAAATATTCCAATTTATTTTGGACTAAAATACAATTCCTTTTGGTATAAAATAATTATTAAACACCAAAAAAATGATTATTTTAATCATCAAAGGTTATCCCGACAATAGTCGGGAACCAAAATATTAAAATTAAAAAAATAAACAGATGAAAGTCAGAATAGATTCAGAAATGAAACTTTCTTTTAGTCAATAACGGCTTATTACAATAACACTATCTAAAATTTAACATAATCCAAACTAAACCGCATTCCTTTTTTTAAATTACGATTAACTTTTTTCCCGACAATATCATTGAAATATTTAGGATGCAGTCCGAAACCCGGACGAATAGAACGCACATATTCTTCGGTAATAACGGTGCCTTCCGGCATTTCTTTAACCACGTAAAGTGAACGGGCAAAACGCCGGCTTTCACGGGCTTTTTCAGATAAGTTGTAATTGACTTTTCCCAGTGCTTTTTCCGTTTTTCTTACAGCGTCAACCATTCGTTTAAATTCTGATTCGTCTAAAGAAAAACCGGCATCAGGACTGGCAATGCTTTGGTCTAAAATCAAATGTTTTTCTATCACTTTACCGCCTAAAGCCGTAGCAATAACCGGTGCCAATTCGCCCCGAGTATGATCCGATAAGCCGGACAAGACCCCAAAACGTTTTGCCAAATCAGGAATCATAGACAAATTGGCATCATGGAGTTGTGCCGGATATTGTGATGAAGTTTTCAACAAAACGATTTGATTATTGCCTTGTTTTCGACAAGTCTCGACCGCCAAAGCAATGTCCGATTCGGTGGCTATACCTGTCGACATTATCACGGGTTTTTGTTTTGAAGCAACATAAGCAATTAAAGGAATATCGGTAATTTCAAAACTGGCAATTTTATACGCCGGCACTTCCAATGTTTCTAAAAAATCGACGGCGCTCCGGTCAAATGGTGACGAAAAACAAAGTAAACCTTCTTCTTGTGCCGTTTCAAATAAGGGTTTGTGCCATTCCCACGGCAAATAAGCTTCCTCATACAATTCATATAGGGTTTTGCCTTCCCAAATTGTGCCTTTGATTAAAAAATCAGGTTTTTGACAATCTATTGTTATGGTATCCGGTGTGTAAGTTTGTAGCTTTACGGCATTGGCGCCGGCACGCTTGGCAGCTCTTATGGTTTCTTTGGCAATTGACAAATCTTTGGCGTGATTAGCAGACAATTCGGCTATAATCAACACCCCATCGGTTTGTAAATCAAAATGTCCTATTTTCATCTGTTTAATATTATTATCATTACCATAAAATAACGCTAACGGCTCCTACAAAAATAAGCAAATAAAAGCCAATCAAAAATTTCCAAAACACATGCGCCTTTTTCATCTCCATAAACTGAAAGGCTACCAACATAAATTTAATGGCAGACAAACCCAAAATCAGCAACACAAAAAATGATA
>JALVEJ010000052.1 GCA_027031025.1 Flavobacteriales bacterium
CTTTAATTTTATCAGCTGACAATTTCATAGCTCCATCATTTTGATGCAAAGTTACAAAATATATACCAAGAAGGAATAATAAAAAAACCCGGCCATCTGACCGGGTTTTTATGTAGGTTAAGAAACGTTTTTAATTCACATCCCAAGGAACTCTCGAATAATTTCTATCTTCTGCTGGTGTTAAACTCTGAACTGCTTGTTGCCAATTATCACTGTTGAATGTTTGCTCAAAGGTAGGATAGGTATAGCGTTTAGGAATAGGGTTGATACCTGCAGGTGGATTATTTAAAATTGCTGATGCAGGTAGCGGATCCAATTCGGGAAGATCCAATCTTCTCCATTGTGCCCAAGCTTCAAATCCCATAGGGAAATAAGCTACCCATTTTTCTTCTGCCACCACCAATAGTTTAGGATTCGGATGATTGTTACCATAAGTGGCATCATTAGCATCCGCTACACGTGCTGCAGCATAGGCGGCAGCTTGGGGTGTAATGTCAACACCATAATGAGCCGACAAAGAAGCGTATGATTGTGTTATGGCATTAGTTAATAAAGTATCATAATCTTCGGTTGTCCAACCTCTTGCTGCGGCTTCTGCTCGGTCCAAATAAATCCAAGAAGCAGTTAAGATAGGAAGAGGAGCAATAGAATTCCAAATATAATTAGAAATTTGAGCTTCTGCCGAAGCACTACTTAAATCTTCATAGGGTTTTCCATCATTGGTAGGATCATCAACAAAAATAGTAGCTCGATCATCTGGTGTATGATTATATGAAGGGCTTTCTGTTGGTTGAATTCCGCCTTTTGGAATTCCTTTTAAAGCATCAGTAAATTCTTTTGTTATAAAATAATCTCTCTTTCTTAGTCGACTGAAAGGATTACGCCATGTTCTATTATCAATAATGTAATAAATCCATGCCTCTTCATCTAACGATTCAATAACACCTGCAGGATCATTTAAAGCACTTACAAATTTAGTCTGTGCATAAGTTGGATCCACATCACTCAACTGCAGGGCTGCATGCATTATTAGTGAATTGGCGAACCTTTGCCATTTTTCTATTTGGCTAGGGCCTATACCGTTTCTACCATAAATCGGATCGCCTTTTACTCCTAGTATTATATCACCTGCATTAGGGTCTAACATATCCCTTGCATTTTCCAACATTGATATAATGGACTTATAAATGTCAATTTGATTATCATATGCAGGAAAATGATTATCTGGATCCAATGCCTCAGTAAAAGGAATATCTCCATAAACATCAGTTAAAAACTTAAATACATAAGCTTTCATAATCAGATTAAGAGCAATCTGGTTATCTGGATCTCCTTGAGAAATAACTTCATTATTATTTCTATTCTCGTTAATATACTTAATGTTGGTTTCAAAATTTGTAAGAATTTGAGCAATCCAAGGAGTCCAATCAATTGGTGAATCAGCATAGCGCATTTCAGAAGTATATTGATTCTGATGTAACCATTGAATATAAAATGTTGGGTTTGTAAAATAAGATCTACCGGAGTTGTTGAAAAAATTCAAAATACCTCCGTTTAATAAGTCTTTAGGGCTTGGTTCTGTAGTATTCACTTTGGGTTGATTTACATCCCCAAAGTCAAAGTTTTTACAAGATCCCAGTAAGGCTAGAACCAAAACTGTATATATTATCTTTTTCATAACAATTATTTTTTTATTTTAGAATGTTAACTTGATATTTAAACCAAATCTTCTGGTGCCCGGTAATTGAGCATCTTCTCCATAAGATTGAGAGATTTCTGAAGGATCCCACCTATGGTAATTATCTTTTGCAACAGCTATCATCCAGACATTTGTGCCGATTAAGCTAACTGAAGCTCCTTTCAAATAATTACCCAAAACTTTTTTAGGTAAATTATAAGTGAAACTTAGTTCTCTAAGTTTTAAGAAGCTTGCATCGTGTACAAAAGGTCCAGCGATATTTTTACGATGAAATTGTTTAAAATATGAGTCAGCAGAAACATTTTTTTGTACTGAATTACCAGATAAATCAACTCCTTCTACGTCAACACCTGCATCACGATCTCCGTTTAAACCGGTTTCTTCAAACAATCCTGAGAAATAACCCCAGACTTCTGATCCGGAAAAGAATTTACCTCCCTTTTGGAATACAAAATGTGCCGATAAAGAAAAATCTTTATAATTAAGCACATTAGTAAATCCACCTGTCCAACGTGGTAAAATGCTACCAAAGTAAACAGGAGATTCAGTTGTTATGTATAATCCTGATGCAGGGTCTATTACTGGATTTCCATCATCATCTCGTAGGATATCATAACCTTTCAATAAACCCCACTCCATTCCTTCTTTGTGAACAAGGGTAACACGTCCCCATGTATCTCCATCTGACCATGGTTTACCACCGGGAGCAGGCATTTCAATCGCTTCACCAGGGACTTCATCAACTATGGATTTGTTATAAGACAAATTAAGATTCACATTCCACGAAAAATTATTATTACGTATAGGAGAACCGGATAATTCAAGCTCAACTCCAGATCTGTGAGATGTACCTCCATTTGTTAAATAAGAAACATATCCTGATCCTGAACTGATTTGTTGGAAGATAATTTCATCTTTTCTTTTTTCATAATAATAAGTAATATTTAATCCGGCTCTGTTTTCCAAAAATCTTAAATCTAATCCAGTTTCAAAGGCTGTGTTAATAGCAGGCACCAAATTAGGGTCAACTATGTAGCTTGGAGCAACCATTGTTGCATTCCCATGATAAGATCCCGCACCAATCAAATTGTATGTAGGATAAATTAAATGTGCTCCAACATCAGACCCAACTTGAGCTATATTTATTCTGAACTTGCCACTTGAAAAAATATCACTTAATTTTTCATTATCTTGGAAACCTTCTAATTCACTAAAATTAAATGTTAATCCTACAGAAGGATAGAAATAACCATTATTATCTTTAGGTAATGAAGAGCTCCAGTCTTGACGTCCAGTTAATGTTAAGAATAGTAAATCATTGTAGCCAAAAGTACTTTCACCATAAACAGAAAATACACGCCTATGAAGTTCACTTCGATTTGTAGGGACACGTTGTTTGGTATTACTAAAAATATAATCATCAGGAACAATTAGGCCATTTTCCAAATCATCTGGTGTCATCCAAGTACTTGTACCGTACCCATCTTGTTCCAGCCATGTAGTACCTAACATTGCATTAAAAGATAATTTTTCACTAATATCTTTTTTATAATATATAAAACCATTATAATTTGTTTCATAAAACTGATTATTAGCTATACCAAAACTATTAACCCAGTGAACATATAAATTATGACCTGATGAATACTCTATTTGATGGGGTAGAAAATAATTATTATTTCTTATTGAACTATAATGTCCTATTAAAATTTTTGCAGTTAAGCTTTTGTTTAAATCAAATTCACCCCAAATGTTACCTGTTAATTGTTTACCGTATCCGTTTCGATCATAATCTCTCAACCATGTGTAATGATTAAACCAAAAAACAGGTTTTTTAAAATCTCCATCTCGAGCATTTCCTAATAAGGAAATATAAAATACAGGCCACATATTCCATGAAACATAATAGCCTTCCGGTGTTTTCAAATCGATAAGTTCTTTTTGTTTTGCCATGTCCAAATCACGGGCAAACCAAGAATTAAAAGAACCTGATGTCTGATTACCATATTCATCATCAAAATCACCATGTCTTCTATATCCAGAATATATCACACCAAGTCCACCTCTAAATTTATTTGATATTTCAAATTTATAATTTCCAGAAATGAAGTTTCGAGAATATTTGGAATAAGGAATAATACCCTTTTGATCTAAATTAGAAAAAGATATACGTCCAGAAGATTTCCCCTTTGAGAAGAATAAAGCAGCAGTGTTTTTCATGTAAACTCCACTATCATAAAAATTTTTGATATTATCGGGTTTAGCTTCCCATTTAGCAGTTTGGCCAAAATATTTACTATCCGGCCACCAAGCATACCATGGAAGATATTCTCTACCATCAAATTTAGGTCCCCAGCTTTCGTCAGCCCAAGTACCAAAAATATGAGGATATGAAGAAAAAACAGGGTTAGAACTCCATTCGGGATATTCTCCGCCAAACCAAGGAAAATCAACACCAGCAGTTGTCCATTCCAATTCCCCATCATACCCTTGGCCATACCAATTTTGATATTTTGGGAGATAGGCAACTTTTTCAAAGGACATTTTGCTACTTATTTCAACTCCAAAAGTTTCACCTTTTGCTTTCTTAGTGGTGATCACTACAACTCCATTCACACCTCTTTGACCATAAATAGCCGTAGCATTTACACCTTTTAAAACCTCAACTCTTTCAACATTTTCCGGGTCAATCATAGAAGGATCTCCTACCGGAACCCCGTCAACTACATATAAAGGATTACTATCACTTGATAATGAAACTCTACCGCGGATTCTAATTTTTGGAGCTTCACCCAATTTGGAACCTGCTTGAGACCAGACTTGAGCCCCTGCTACTTTTCCGGTAAGAGCATCTTGTACATTTGGAATAT
This sequence comes from Flavobacteriales bacterium, assembly GCA_027031025.1. Classification (GTDB taxonomy): domain Bacteria; phylum Bacteroidota; class Bacteroidia; order Flavobacteriales; family Flavobacteriaceae; genus WGBX01. The sequence continues at coordinate 4,570 of JALVEJ010000052.1, forward strand.
CAGCTATATCAAGGGTTTTAGATGAAACAGCTTGTACGCTATAGGTGATTTTTTTAGATTCTTGCTCCTTACCAGAAATATCAATCACCACTTCTTCCAGTTGCTCTCCGGATTGGAGTTGAACATTAATTACATTTTGATTTCCTACCTTGACTTCTTTGTCTTGGTATCCTACATACGAAAATACCAATACGTCGT
>JALVEJ010000053.1 GCA_027031025.1 Flavobacteriales bacterium
CCAAGCTTTTGCTGATATGAAAGACGGTAAAGCCGGTGCAGTCATTTTTTATAATGCCAATCCGGTTTACAATTGTCACAAATCTGACGAAAAAGCTGCGTTGATTAAAAAAATACCATTAAGTATTGCATTAACAGATAAAGTTGATGAAACTGCAAAACATGTGCAATATGTTTTGCCTGATAATAATTTCTTGGAATCTTGGTCGGACGCCGAGCCTATTACAGGTATGTATAGTTTAGGACAACCGACCATTAATAAATTATGGAATACGCGTCAAGCCCAAGAAAGCTTTATGAAATGGGCTGGTATTTCCGGTTCGTTCTATGACTATTTGAAAAAGAACTGGATTGAAAATATTTTAGTCAAAAAAGAAGTTGCAGCAGAAGGTGAGCAAGCCAAACAACAAGATAGTACGGCAACAGAATCGCAAAGTATTATAGACTTTACTTCCGGTTGGAATAAGGCGTTACAAGATGGTGTTTATGAAGTCGATGTTACTGCCGAAGTTCCTCAGTTTAATGCCGCTTATCTCAAAGAAAACGAAGCTAAGATTACCGAATTTAAAAAACCGGAAGGAATACAATTAGCAGTTTATGAAAAAGTAGGTATTGGTAGTGGATTGATGGCTAACAACCCTTGGTTACAAGAATTGCCTGATCCTATATCCAAAGCTACTTGGGACAATTATATTACGGTTGCTCCTAAAACAGCCAAAGAAAAAGGCTGGCACCAAGAAGAAGTCTTGAAAGTAAAAGCCGGAGATTATGAAGTAGAGTTACCGGTTTTGATTCAACCCGGACAAGATCCTTCAACAATCGGTATTGCGTTGGGCTATGGTAGAACAGCCGCCGGTCCGGTTGCCGACCAAGTTGGTGGTGCCAATGCCGCCGGATTTGTAGCTGCCAAAGACGGACATCGTCAATATAGCGGTATTGCTGTTGAAATCAGCAAAACCGGAAAAACTTATCCGTTGGCACAAACCCAAACCCATGATACCATGGAAGGCCGTGGTGAGGATATTGCTCGTGAAACGACTTTAGCCGCTTGGCAAAAAGACAAACATTCGGGTAATGAAAAACACGTGTTCTTTAAAGATAAATTAGAACACGTCAATTTGTATAAAAACGGATATGACCCTAAAGATTATCCCGGACATCACTGGGGATTGGCAATCGATTATAACAAATGTACCGGTTGTAGTGCCTGCATCATTGCTTGTCAAGTAGAAAACAATATTGCGATTGTCGGTAAAGAACAAATACGTAGACGTCGTAATATGCACTGGTTGCGTATAGACCGCTACTATTCAAGCAAAGAAGATAAATTATACTCAGAAGTTGAGGACAATCCGGAAGTATTTCACCAACCAGTTATGTGTCAGCACTGTGACAACGCACCTTGTGAAAATGTTTGTCCGGTTGCCGCAACACCACATACTAATGAAGGCTTGAATGCAATGGCTTATAACCGTTGTATCGGAACGCGTTATTGTATGAACAACTGTCCATATAAAGTCAGACGTTTTAACTGGTTTAACTTTGTAGAAGGTGGCGATTATAACTACTTATTCAACGATGAAGTTAAACGTATGGTTTTGAACCCTGATGTGGTTGTTAGAGAACGGGGTGTCGTTGAAAAATGTACTATGTGTATTCAAAGAATACAAGAGGGTAAACTTAAAGCCAAAACCGAAGGTAGGGCGTTGCGTGACGGCGAAATAGAAGTGGCTTGTGAACAAGCATGTCCTTCAAATGCCATAGTATTTGGTGATACCAATATGGCCGATTCACGTATCATCAAGTTGTTTCAAGACGAACGTTCTTACGGACTATTGGAAGAATTGAAAACTTTGCCTAGCGTGGTGTATATGACCAAGGTTAGAAATAAAGATGAAGAACACAAAACAGAAGCTTAAAAACTAAAATTATTCAATTATGTATAAAAAAGAAGTCAGAGGCGAATTAATACTCGGGAATAAATCTTATGGTGATATTACCCGAGATATTCTCAAGTCGCAAGAAGAAAAAGCCCCGATGTGGTGGTGGATTGCGTTTGCCGTATTTTTTGTTTTGATGGCTGTTGGTTTAGGATATTTTGTTCCCCTGACCATTGCCAATGGTATCGGTATGTGGGGAAATAATAACCAAGTGCCGTGGGGCTGGGCAATCATCAACTTTGTTTGGTGGATTGGTATCGGGCATGCCGGAACCGCTTTTTCTATTTTCTTATTGGTATTTCGTCAAAAATGGCGTACATCTATTAACCGTGCCGCAGAAGCTATGACGGTTTTTGCCGTATTGGCTGCCGGTTTGTTTCCGGCTATTCACGTAGGACGGCCTTGGGATGAATTTTTTATTTTCCCTTACGGACCCAATTCACGAGGCTTATGGGTTAACTTTAACTCTCCGTTGTTATGGGATGTTTTTGCCATTGCAACATATTTAACTACTTCTGCTATCTTTTGGTATATAGGTATGCTACCTGACTTTGCAACAGTCCGCGATCGTTCCAAAGGGATTAAACGCAAAATATTTAATGCTTTGAGTTTCGGGTGGGTTGGTTCTATGGACAAATGGCGTAAGTTTGAAGATACTTTGATAATCTTAGGAGGATTGGCAATGCCTTTGGTAATTGCGGTGCACTCTATCGTATCCACCGACTTCTCTGCCGGTATTTTACCCGGTTGGCACGAAACTATTTTCCCGCCATTCTTTGTAGTAGGAGCTATTTTTTCCGGATTTAGTATGGTAGTTACCTTAATGGTGTTAATCCGTAAAGCTTTCAAATTGCAAGACTATGTAACTGACGATCACTTTGATGCCATAGCCCGTATCATTACCTTTGTCAGTTTGATTATGGGGTCGGCTTACTTGATAGAATTGTTTATTGCTTGGTATTCAGCCAATACGTATGAAACTTATGTGTTTGATGAAAATTATTTAAAAGGGCATTATGCCATTCCTTATTGGCTGATGTTGATATTTAACGCATTCTTACCACAACTATTCTGGTTTAAGAAAGTCAGACGTAATTTGACTTGGATTTTCTGGATAACCATCGGTGTCAATATCGGTATGTGGTTAGAACGATACAATATTGTGGTGCCGCCGGCAGCAGAAGATTTCTTACCGGCAAACTGGTTCCATTACGCTTCAACCATTGTAGATAAATGGGTTTATTTAGGAACTATAGGTTTGTTTGGGGTTGGCGTATTGTTATTCATCAGATTTATCCCGATGATGGCGATGAACGAATTGAAACAACAAGCCAAACGTCATACCGAATTAGAACCAACCGATGTTCAATATCATGCAATTAAAAAACTTTTAGAAGATGAGTAAACTAGTAGCCGTATATAGCGATGACCGAAAATTATTGGAAGCAGCAGACCAATTGATTGCTGTCAAAGCACCGGTCGAAGAAGTTATTACACCATTTGTAATAGAAGAATTGTTAGAAAAATTTCATGTCAAATCAAATATTCCATTATTGGCTTTTTTCTATGGATTGTTTGGGGTAACCAGTGTATTTGCCGCATTATATTACACATTTGTTATTGATTACCCTTTAAACATTGGAGGAAAACCTAATTTGAGTTTGACCTTTCCGGTATTGATGTTTATTGGAACGGTATTGATAACGGTTTTATCAACGGTTGTAACATTTTTTGTGGAAGCTAAAATGTATCCCGGAAAGGAACCCGAATTTTCTTATCCCGGTATCAATGATGATAAAATGGTAATTTTAATTGATAAATCCAAATTAACACCTAATATGGAAAGTCAATTAAGAGATATTTTTGAAACTACGGGAGCTGAAAAAATAGATGAATATCATCAATAAAAATCATACCATTAAACCCCGAAGGGTGAAATTATCGTAGAGAATTGTAAATGATAAAAAGAAATAAAATGAAAAAATATATAATATTATTGTTGATTCTGACAGGTTTGTCATCGTGTAATCATCACCAAGAAAACACCTATTGGGATTATATGGGCGACTTTGATATGTATTATTCAAAAGCCTATGAATCATATAGTCCGAATCCTGTTTTTAATGATGGAAAAACACTTCAAAAACCTGTTGAAGGAACCATAGCACGTGAATTTATGCCTTATCCTTTTAAAGATAAATTCGGTGATAAAGCCAAAGCCGGTGTATTGTTAAAAAATCCGTTAAAAGTAACGCCTGAAAATTTACAACGGGGCAAATTGAAATATGATATTTATTGTGCTATTTGTCATGGAAAAGAAGGAAAGGGCGATGGTCATTTAACCAAATTGGTTAAAAATGGCAAAAAATTGTATCCCGGTGTACCTGCAAATTTGACAGCAGGTTATATTCAAGCCAAGCCCGATGGTGAGATTTTTCATGTGATAACTATGGGATCTGCCATCATGGGGGCGCATGGCTCACAAATTAAAACGGATGACAGATGGCGAATCATTCTTTATATCAAGAATCATTTCAAAGTAAAATAATTTTAAAATTACGACAATGAAAAAAAGATTTGTATTTACAAAAAAATTAAAATCTATCAGCTTTGTATTGATGTTGATTGGTTTGATAACCGGAGTTTTGGCATACATGGGTGATACACATAGATTTTGGGCTAATATTTTGTTTAGCAACTACATGTTTTTATTATTGGCTTTGGGGGCTGCTTTCTGGATGTCCCTACAATACATAGCTGAAGCCGGTTGGTCATCAGCTTTTAAGCGTGTGCCTGAAACTATAGCGAGTTATATAGTACCTGCTTTCGTTTTTATGTTAGCTTTAGTGTTTTTCGGAATGAAGTATGTTTATCCTTGGGCTAATCCCGAAGGTCATATAGAAGATTTTGCCAAATATCCTGAGTTTAAAGAAATTTTGGAGGTAAAAGCCCCTTATTTAAATAAAAATTTCTTTATTATCAGAACTTTGATTTTCTTCTTGGTTTGGTTTGGAACGATTGGTATATTACGTAAATTCTCTAAGAAAGAAGATGAAGATAAACAGGGTGCTTTAAAGTGGTTTGAAAAAAGCCGTTTTTTCTCCAAGGTTTATATTTTCGCCTTTGCCTTGACCTTTATTTTTGCAGGTTTTGACTACTTGATGTCTTTGGAACCATTCTGGTATAGTACCTTATTTAGTATTAAAGAATTAATCTCAGGATTTTTCCATGCGTCTGCTTTAATTATCTTGATAGTTTATTTCTTAAATAAAAAAGGTTATTTTCCGTTTATGAATTCATCGCATTGGCATGATTTTTCAAAATACCTGTTTATGGGGTCTATTTTGTTTGCCTACGCTTGGTATTTCCAATATATGTTGATTTGGTACGGTAATATTCCCGAAGAAGGCGAATACTATTTTTTAAGACGTTTCCATTTCTCTCAAACTTTGTTCACTTTGAATATCATTATTAATTTTATGATACCTTTCTTGGTTTTATTGCCTAACAAATTAGCTAAAAATCCGAAAGTATTGCTGATTATGGCCATTACTATTTTACTAGGATTTGTATTAGATGTTTATCTGTCGGTATTTCCACCTTTGGTACATACCTTTGCAGGTGTGGGCGAACATATTCATCCGGTTTTCGGCTTGTATGAAATTGGAATTTTACTAGGATTTATAGGTTTATTTATGTTTGTATTCTTTAAGAATTTAGCAAAACGTAAACGTATTCTTCCTGTTAATCATCCATATATCGAAGAAAGTTTGTTGCATCATAATGCGCACTAAAAATATGACAATTATTGTACATCAAGCCGTTCTTTGTGAGCGGCTTTTTTTATTTGGCATAATTCTTTCATTTAGTCAAAAGTGTTTAGAAGGAAACAATAAAGAGGAAAACGAAGATGTTATTCTGATTCCGACATAAGTCGTAAAATATGACGAACGATGAGAGGAATCTAAATAAGTATAAAAAAATATCAGATAACTAAAAAAATTGTATTTTTGGATTAAATTAATGTCTTATGAAACAGCTATTTGTTTTAACATTTTTATTTTCAGCTTGGTTGGTGTCCGGGCAAGAAGATAACAAAGCGTCAAACAGATTTATTGTTACTAAAAAAGTGGATACTTTGCTTGCCAAACGAGCCGATTGTTTTCTAAATACCAAAACCAGTTTTAAATATTATCATATTCAGTTATACAACGGTCAAAGTATTAACAAAGCCCGTTCGGTAAAAGCAGATTTTCAATCTAATTTTCCAAATGAATCTGTGGTAATTGAATGGGAATCGCCGGAATTTAAAGTATGGGCGGGAGAATACGAAACCAAATTAGCAGCCGATCAAGCTTTGTTGAAAATGCGAAAAGCCTATCCCAATGCTTTTATTGTTAATCCGAAAAAATAATTTTGAAAAAAACTTTTTATTTTGAAAATCAAACTTTTAGTTGTTGGGAAAACAGATAACACCTGTTTACAGGAATTAATCTCCGATTATAAGAAAAGGATTAACAACTTATCCGGATTTGAAATGGTTATTATTCCTGATATAAAAAATAACAAAAATTTATCACAAAATCTACAAAAAGAAAAGGAGGGAAGTGCGCTTTTGCAAAAACTGTTGACTTCTGATTATGTAGTTTTATTAGATGAAAATGGCAAGAATATAACCTCAAGGGATTTTGCCGGTTTTTTGCAAAAACAAATGAATAGCGGCTTAAAAACTTTGGTATTTGTGATTGGAGGTCCCTATGGATTTTCTAAAAATGTGTATAAGCGTGCTAATTTTAAAATTGCTTTATCACAAATGACCTTTTCGCATCAGTTGGTGCGATTAATTTTTTTAGAACAATTATATCGCGGATTGGCTATTCTGAATAATCATCCGTATCATCATGATTAGTAGAGACGAATTGCAATTTGTCTCGTGTTTAATAATGTTGAATGTAGAGACTTTGCAATGTAAGGTTTGAATTGAAAATTACAAATTGAAGCAGTATAAAAGTTGGCTGAGTATCCCAACGACCAAGTATTTGAGATGAGCCGAAGTAGGTCGCTGAGTGTTCCAAACGAAGTTTGGAATGTACCGAAGCGCCGGCAATAAAAAAACTAAATAACCAATTAACTACAATATATATGAAAAATAGATTTCCAACAATTTGGCATTTTATCGTTATAATATTATATTTAATTCTTTTTACTTATCCAATATCAAAACTGCAAAATTTATTACCAAAATCATTGAGTGCTTGGGGTATGCTTTTAGCTTATGCCATTCCTATGTATTTAACTATTTGGGCTACACGACGCACTTTTAATAAAAAAGGTAAACTCAATTATACCCCCCGATATTTGTTTTTATTGCCTTTGGTTATTGTAGTGGCTTATGCTTTTTTGATCATTGGAGAATTTACAATTTATCTGCTACCTAAGCCTAGCGGATTTTGGAAAAATATCTTTGATGCCCTCAATAAAACCATGGCGGAAATATTTAATAACCGGATAGCCGGTTTTATTATGGTTGCTATAGCAGCACCTATTTTTGAAGAAATTTTGTTTAGAGGTATCATTTTAAGAGCCTTATTAAAAAAATATAATCCATATTTGGCTATTTTGTTATCAGCCATAGGTTTTGGAATTTTTCATATGAACCCGTGGCAATTCTTATATGCTACCGTATTAGGTTTGTATTTAGGATATATGTATTGGAAAACTCGCAGTTTATTTTACCCAATTGTCATTCATACATTACTCAATGCAACAGCATTTTTTATGGCACAATTTGTTGATTTACCCGGAACGGAAGGTATTACTGAACATTTGACAGGAGAGGATTTACAGAAATTTTTGGGATTAGTTGCTTTCGCTTTGGGGATTATTATTTCTGCGTGGTATTATTTTGAAAAATATTTTGCTCAAATTCCAAAAGAAATTGTTTTAGCCACACAAAATCCTCATAAGATTGATGAAATCAAGCAAATCTTACCGGCAAACTATCAGTTAAAGTCTTTAAAAGATATAGAATTTAATGAAAAACTAAAAGAAACCGGTAATACATTGGAATCTAATGCTTTACAAAAAGTGCGGCAAATATCCATACCTTACGATGTTGATGCCATAGCCGATGATACCGGACTGGAAGTGGAAGCACTTCATGGCGCGCCGGGAGTTTATAGTGCGCGTTATGCCGGTGATCATGCAACTGATGAAGAGAATGTGTATAAATTATTAAAAGACATGGAAGGGGTGGAGAATAGAGCGGCACAATTTAGAACGGTTGTAGCGTATAGCAAAGGTAACCAAGAACATATTGTTTCGGGAATTGTAAAAGGACATATAACCGATGAACCACGAGGAACCGGCGGTTTTGGATACGATTCGGTGTTTGTTCCGGAGGGCTATACCCAAACTTTTGCCGAGTTGGGTGAAGCAGAAAAAAATAAAATCAGTCATAGAGCGATCGCCTTGCAAAAGTTAAAAGAAAAATTAAAATAAAGGACTACAAAGTTAAAAACGCTTTAAAAATTCTTCTTTTACCTTTTTCAATTGTTCATAAGAAAAGGATTCTAAATTTATGCTAATTGTTTTACCGTTTTTAAGATGTAAGATGATTTCAAAAATATGTATTTCGTAGGAGTCAATATCTTTATATTTGACTTCTGTTAGTTTGTTTTTGGGCGTTTTAAAGATAATTTTATCGGTGTCAAATTTGACAAAATAGCTGTTGCACTTTGGAAAATATAAGAATAAAAAACCTATAATCAAATTTATACCTGATGTGATAAGTTGTCCAAAGTATTCCCAGAAATTTCCTCTATAACCTTTGACTAAATTTAAAATAATTAGAATACTTGAAACAATAATAATAAAAAGCCCAATAATACGATAATGACTGGAATTTTTGTAAGCATAAATGGTTTTCATTTCAAAAAAATCTATACAAAATTAATGCTTATAAAACAAAAATCCCTTGATTGATAGTCAAGGGTTTTTTGTATGTGAAAAAATCTATAACAAATTGTCACCGGTAAAACTTTCAAGATATTCGGCAACCCGTTTGGCAAACAAGCCGCCCAACATACCGTCAACGACTCTATGATCGTAGGAATGCGATAAAATCATTTTTTGTCTAATGCCGATCATATCACCATCGGGGGTTTCTATGACTGACGGCATTTTGCGAATAGCACCCAATGCCATAATAGCTACTTGCGGCTGATTAATAATGGCGGAACCGGCGATGTTGCCAAAGGTGCCAATATTGGTAACCGTATAAGTACCACCTGTTATTTCGTCCGGTTTGAGTTTGTTTTCGCGTGCGCGTTTGGCCAAATCGTTGACTGCTTTGGTCAAGCCGGTCAAACTTAGGCGGTCAGCATCTTTAATAACCGGTACAATTAAATTGCCACTGGGCAATGCCACTGCCATGCCTATATTGATATGTTTCTTTTTAATGATTTTGGTGCCATCCAATTGCACATTTATCATCGGATAATTTTTAATAGCTTTGATAATATAATAGATAAAAATAGGCGTAAAGGTTATTTTTTCACCTTCTTTGCGTAAAAATTCATCTTTTATTTGGTTACGCCAATTAACAATTTTAGTCACGTCGGCTTCAACAAAAGATTGTACGTGTGGCGAGACATGTTTGGATTGCACCATATGTTCGGCAATTAATTTGCGCATTCTATCCATTTCAATAACTTCATCACCATTTTCCAATACAATGCCTTTTGGTTGATTTACAACTTCCGGTTCGTGAGCAAAACTTTGCTTTTCAACAGTTTGAGTTGCCGGTTGTGTTGCTGCTTTACCAGATTTTTTGTCGGCGACATATTTCAAAATGTCATCTTTTGTAACGCGTCCATTTTTACCGGTGCCTTGTATTTGGTCCAGTTCTTGTTGACTGATGCCTTCTGTTTTGGCAATAGTTTTCACCAAGGGCGAATAAAATCGTTCGGGGGAAGAAGAAATTGTAATGTCTTGATTTTCAACTTTATTTTCGGATGTTTCTGTTACAGTTTCTTCTAATTCCGGATTCTTAATAATACCGGTTACCGGTTCTTCTTCTATTGCTTGATCTGTTTCTATGATGGCAATCACTTCCCCGATTTTTACCACATCATCTACCTCAAAAAAACGTTCTACCAACACACCGGGAACTTCACTGGGAACTTCCGAATCGACTTTGTCGGTTGCGACTTCCAATACGGTTTCATCTTCTTCAATTGTGTCACCTATATTCTTGTTCCAAGCTGTTATGGTTGCTTCTATTACACCTTCTCCCAACTTGGGTAATCTAAGTTCGTATCTTGCCATTTTATATATTTTTTACATCAGCGAATTTAAGAAATTTTACGGATTATTATCCTGATAAAATCTAATTTTTCTTAGGCTCATTATTTTATGATAAATTTTGGTGTCCGGTTTGAAATGACGATTTAATTTAGTCGTATCTCACATAAATGTTGGTATATTTAAACTTATATAATTGATTTATTGTCAATTATTTATAATTATGGCATATTATTTGAAAACAAATTAATGAGTTGGATGTTTAATTAAAAATTGAAGTTATGAAAAGATTTAGTTTATTATTAATCATTGTATGGTTAAACGGCCTGTATGCCAATCATGTTTTTCCGTCAGCATGGCATCGTTTGGACGAACCGGTGAAAATCCGTGAAAGACACGTTGACTTTTATATTTTCCCTGATGGTAGTTTTGATTTTAATGCCCATGGGTCTCATTATCAATATGCAGGACATACAGGGGTGTTAATACAACGAGACCGATACGGTAAAATAAGACGAGTCGGGAATATTTTTATAAATTACAACCGTTACGGGCAAGTGAGTCGTATTGGTCGAATATTTATCAAATACAACCGAAGGGGGTTGGTTGAACGAATCGGACACCGGTTTATTCTATATAACCGGAGGGGATATTATTTGGTAAGAAGTCACAGATATTATCGCCCGGGATATGTTTATGGAAGCACTTATTATTACGGCCCGGCTTGTAATATGCCTATTTATGAGAATAATTTTTCCTATGATGATGAGCCTTTTGAATATGGTGATGAAGAAATATATAATGATGATGATTATTACTACCGCTCGTCAAATCGTCAACCGGAAAGTGCTTCTTCAAAAAAAATACATAAAAACAGACGTCATTAATAAAAAAAAGAGGTTGTCATAAATACAAGGTAAACAGCCTCTTTTTTAAAAGAATTTTGACAAGTAATAACCCAATCCAACAGCAAATAGCCCCACAATTAAAGTCGTAAAAAAATACGAGAGGAATAATAAAAACTTGCCGTTTTGCAGCATCACCATATTTTCAAATGCAAATGATGAAAAAGTGGTAAAACCGCCTAAAAAACCGGCTATTAAAAGCGCTTGGTATTCATGGTTGAGATTTAAAGTTCGCAAGTTATATCCGGCTAAAATACCAATCAAAAAACTGCCGACCACATTCACCAAAAAAGTGCCGTAAGGCGTTAAAAAATCATTACGGTTGAGTGTTATTCCTATCAAATACCGAAAGGCGCTACCCAGTCCGCCTCCTACAAAAACCAACAAAACTTTTTGTATCATTCTACGGTCATTTCTTTGGGTTCTACTTCAATTACGGGGATATATAAATAAGTAATCCAATCAGCCGGATTTAAAGATTGGGTATGTCCTACGGCATAAACTTCAAAGGGATCTCTAGTTGTATCTGGAATAAATTGTTCATTTGATGCAATATATTGATAGCTCTTATCCCAAGCATCGCCAAGATATTTATAGGCGCCTTGATATTTGACTTTTAAATAGTGTCCGCCCGGGTTTTGTCCGGTTAAAATACCGGCATCGTTAACCGTAACTTTTTCTTTGGTCGGTATGCTGGCGGAAAAAATAACCGAATTATTAGCTTTGTCCCGTTTGTGGTATATTACAAATGGTTTGCCGTTGGTTTCAATTTGATTTTTTACGGCATAAATAATGACATCGGGTAGCAATTTGTCTAAATATTTGCCCAAACTATCCATTTTGCAACTGGCTGATTTGTAGAGATAATAGGTAGCACTTAAATCAACCGGTTTTAAAATAGTCGTTTCATGTTTAGCCACATCTTGATGAACCGACCGGTCTATTAATTCCAAACCACGCACCATTGCCGGTCCCATAAGTTCGTCCATTTGTTTGGCAAAGAAGCGTTGGGTCAAGGGCAATTCGCCCGACACCGTCCAACTAACGGAAACACCCTTATCATTAGGTTTTATTTGCCATTTGTATTCTTGTGTTGTTTCATTAGATGACAAAGATTGCACAATCAAACTGTCCGGTGATAAAGTCAAATTAGTTAATTTTTGCCGGTTCCCGTCGGCATCTGTAAACCGGAAATAATCGCCTTCTTTACCGGTTGATTCAGAAAATTCAAATTTGATTAATGAGTCTTTATCTTTCCAAGGCGCCCATTTATCCCAATTTTTAAGATTGGCTATTTGTTGATAAACCAAGTTTGCCGGTGCATTAATTTGCCGGATTCTGACCACTTTAAATTCACTATCCAATGAAATCAAGTAACCGCCTATAGCTACCCCAATGAGCAAAATCAGCAAGAAAAAATATTTAATTTTTTTGAGCATAAATCCAATATTTTGTGCAAATGTAAAGATTTTTTACAGATTAGCCCTGTTTTTTAGCAGCCATTCTATGGCTAATGCGTAGCCGTTTAATCCCTTTCCCATGATTGTATATACAGCTACTTCGCTTATAAAGGAATGTTGCCGGTATGCTTCGCGTTTGGTGATATCGGAAATGTGAATTTCAACTACTGGTATGTCTATCGCTTTAATACAGTCGGCAATGGCAATGGAAGTATGGGTATAAGCAGCCGGATTTAAGATAACAGCATCATATTGATTATCAGCTTCTTGCAACTTATCAATTATGCTGCCTTCATGATTAGTCTGGTAATAATCTATTTTATGTGTAGGGAATTTATTTCGTAATTCTTTAAAAAAATCTTCAAAACTTTGATGTCCGTAAATATCCGGTTCTCGTTTACCGAGAATATTCAAATTGGGTCCGTTGATGATGAGAATGTTCATTGTTTAATTATTTAATGCCGGTGGTTTCGATACATCCCGTCCCGACTTTCGTCGGGTCGGGACACTCAACCACCTTTGATTCTGCTTCATAGGTCACAACACTCAGCCACCTTTGTGAGTCGGGACACTGAGCCACCTTACTCAGCGCCCTTTAATACTGCTACAAAAGTAGGTCATTGAGTGGTTTTGCAACGTAAGGAGCAAAAGTGTACCGAAATGACCGGTTTTATTATTGTCATTTCTAATAAATTACAAATTTACGGTTTTTCGCGTAAACAAAATTTTTCTGTATAAAAATAACAAACTGATAAAATATATAATGTATGTGATAAAATAGGCAATGACCACGCCTTCCAATTGGTAATGCGGCATAAAAACTTTAGTCAAAATATAGAAAACAACCCAAAAACCGATTTCCGTAATCATATATTGCCGGACATGTGCCCGTGCCAACATCATAAAGGCAATGGTTAATGCAACTATATGAATAAAATCACCGGTTAATTGCCAAAAAAACAAGGATTTCATCGGAAGATATTCTTTTGAAAAAAAGAGAATAATAGCCCAATGTCGTAATAAGTAAATTCCGAGCATACCAACAAAAAATATAGGAAAAATCTGCTTGAAAAATTTCTTAAGCTCTGCTTTAAATTCCGTATTGGTATGGATTTTAGCCAGTTGCGGGTAATAATACAAGCTGAAAATCGGCGTAATGAAAGCCAAAAGCATACCCGATATTTTCTTGACACCGTCCCAATATCCGGCATGAACGCCCATATCATCCGGAAAAAAACTAAAAATTTGATTTCGAATCAAGATACTGAACAAGGGCGACACAATAGCTGTTACCAAAGCCATGATGATATAATTGTAGAGCCGTTTGTAATGGGCGTTTTTAGATTGTTTTAAGGAGAATTGCAGCACTTCAACCATATCGGCTCTAATAAAAAATAAAGTAGCAATAAAACTGATAATCTGACTGATGAGTATCAAAATCAAGGCACCGAAAATCTGATAACTCATAATCAAAAATATGGCTATAATGGCAGTTGCAATATTTGTGATAATATTAATGTAAGTTATCTTCTTGTATTTTTGAAAACCATTCAAAATAGCCATCAAAATAATGTTGATGGACAAAACCGGAATTAGAATACCGGTTAGTACAATCAACAAACTGAAATCACGCGTGCCAAATAATTGCCGATTGATAAAACTTGAAAAAGCAACGATAATAATGCCGGAAATAATAGACGTAATCAAGACGATTTTATATGCCGATGCCAGAAAGGATGATAACTGTTTCCGGTTATTTTGATATTTTGCCGAATATTTGGTAACCCCTTCCGTAATACCTAGCGTGGAAAAGCCCTGTGCGGTTTGTAAAAAATTGCGAAATTGTTCGGTCAGTCCGGTACCTTCCGGTCCGATATACACGGCAATCACCTTATTGATAATCCAACCGCTAATCATACGGGCAGCCACGGCTAAAGCGTTAAAAGCCGATATTTTTAACCAAATATTACTAACTACTATTTTTTTAAACTTGTTCAATAGCGATTAATTTTATCAATAATATAAAAAATTTCATTATCCGTTAAATTTTCCCGTATAGGTAAACTCAATATTTCCCGATGAATTTGTTCGGTTATGGGATAGCTTTCATGCCGCCACTCACTGTAAGCCGGTTGTTTATGTGGTGGAACAGGGTAGTGGATAAGCGTTTGAATACCGTGTTTAGCCAAATATTCTTTCAAATCATCTCGTTGCTTGGTGCGAATGGTAAATTGATGATAAATATGTGCTTGCTTGTCAAAAACGGGTAATGTAATTTCAGGATGACTGATGTGTTTTATATAGGTCGAAGCAATCTGTCGTCTTTTATTATTTGAAGAATCTAAATCCGGCAATTTCACATTCAAAAAAGCGGCTTGCAATTCATCTAAACGGCTGTTGATGCCTTTGTATTGACTGACGTATTTTTGTTGCTGACCGTAATGTCGCAATGTTTTGATAATCTTTGCTAATTCGTCATCGTTGGTAGTTACCGCACCGGCATCGCCCAAAGCTCCGAGATTTTTAGTCGGGTAAAAACTAAAAGCGGCGGCATCGCCCAAATTGCCGGCTTTGCGGTTATTCCAAACAGCGCCGTGAGCTTGGGCAGCATCTTCCAATAATAGCAAACCATGGCTTTGAGCAAGCTCTGACAGCGTATCCCAATCGCTGACTAATCCATATAAATGTACCGCCAAAATGGCTTTGGTTTTGGAACTTGTTTTTTCTAAAACACGTTCAGTATCAAGGTTATAAGTGTTAATGTTTGGTTCGACCAAAACCGGTTTTAAGCCGGCTTGACTGATAGCCAAAATGGTAGCAATATAAGTATTTGCCGGCACGATGATTTCATCACCGGCTTGTAGTTTACCTAAAATTTTGTAAGCTTCTAAAATCAGACGAATGGCATCTAATCCGTTACCGGTACCTATGGCATATGCAGTACCG
>JALVEJ010000054.1 GCA_027031025.1 Flavobacteriales bacterium
TTATATGAAACCGACATGATTAAAATAATCATTAAACACACAACCTAATGATTATTTTAATCATCAAAGGTTATCCCGACGGCTGTCGGGAACATTAAGATAAATTTAAAAAAATAAACAGATGAAATACAATACATCGAAAATCTGACACTTCGGCAAGCTCAGTGACCGCACTTCGACAAGCTCAGTGACCGACATCTGACGTATGAAAAACACTGTATTTTTCAAAAACACCGGTCACTTCGGTACATCCCGTCCCAACGAAAGTCGGGACGGAACACTCAGCGACCTATGCTTTCGCATCCTCATTCCTCATTTCCTCAGATTACAAGCAGCGATATTGTTTGAAGCATTGAATATTCATTAGAACAAAAAGTAACCTGTGAAGCAGAACAAATTCTCAATTCCACCAAAAAAAATCACTAAATTTGCCTGCAAATCTTAAAAAAAATAAAAATGGCCTTTAACTTACGCAATAGAAATTTTTTAAAATTATTAGACTTTACACCCAAAGAAATCAAATTTTTACTGGATTTATCAGCCGATTTAAAAAAAGCCAAATATGCCGGCACCGAACAACAATTACTCAAAGGCAAAAATATTGCTTTGATATTTGAAAAAGCCTCTACCCGCACCCGTTGTGCCTTTGAAGTGGCGGCACACGATCAAGGCGCCAATGTTACTTATTTGGGACCAACCGGTTCGCATATCGGTAAAAAAGAAACCATGAAAGATACCGCCCGTGTTTTAGGACGCATGTATGACGGTATTGAATATCGTGGCTACGGACAAGAGGTTGTTGAAGAGCTTGGTAAATATGCCGGTGTGCCGGTTTGGAATGGCTTGACTAATGAGTACCACCCGACGCAAATTCTTGCCGACTTTTTGACCATGCAAGAACACAGTGACAAGCCTTTACACAAAATAGCTTTTGCTTATTTGGGCGATGCCCGTAACAATCTCGGCAACTCATTGATGATTGGTGGTGCCAAAATGGGTATGGATGTGCGTTTAGTTGCTCCAAAAGACTTACAACCCGATGAAGACTTAGTCGAAAAAGCTCTTGAAATTGCCCAAGAAACCGGTGCTAAAATCACTATAACCGACAACGTCAGCGAAGGTGTCAAAGGGGTTGATTTTGTCTATACCGATGTTTGGGTTTCGATGGGTGAACCCGAAGAAGTTTGGAAAGACCGAATAGGCAAATTGTTGCCTTACCAAGTCAATGCCGATTTGATGGCAAAAACCGGCAATCCGAATACCAAATTCATGCATTGTCTACCGGCGTTTCACAACAGAGATACACAAGTAGGTGAAGATATTTATCAAAAATTCGGTATCAGCGCCATGGAAGTGACTGAAGATGTATTTGAAAGTGACAACTCTATCGTATTTGACGAAGCCGAAAATCGCTTGCATACCATTAAAGCGGTTATGGTTGCAACACTTGGAAAATAATTTTTTTATTAATATATTTTTTAATCGAACCTAAACATACTAATTATGGATACCAAAGCACAAATACTTAAAAGTTTTGAACAAGCCGGTAAGCCGATGCGTCCCGGTGATATAGCCAAAATGATTAATGTTGATAGTAAGGAAGTGAGTAAATATATCAAAGAACTCAAAAAAGAAGGTAAAATTTACTCACCCAAACGTTGTTATTACGATATACAAAATTCAAAAATAGCCGGCGATTAGCCGGCTATTTTTGATTAAAACTTATACCCGAATTTAATACCGAAACTGCCGTAACCTCCATGCAAACGATGTGTTATAAAATCCAACTGCCAATCGGTATATAAATCCAAAGTCCATTTCTTTTTGATTATCCATTGGTAACCCAAGCTAAAACCCGCAGTAGGAACCAAAATATCATAATCACTGACATTGTAAACTCCTGAGGCATGACTCCAATGTAAACGGACTGCCGGCGCCACATAAAATCCCCTCATTTGATTGCTATGTCGGTTAAAATAAAACCGGTAAGATGCGCCCAATTGGGCATAAAAATCATCATAAGTCAAATCGCCGTAATTTGAAAAATACAAATCAAGTTGCAAGCTCGCTTTTTTGGACATCAAATGTTCCCAAGAAGCATTCAAATGGTAATTGGTTGTTAAAAGGAATTCCGTCACATCTGTTTTGATAATATTTTTGTCAATAGGTTTTTCGTCGGTTTGCTGAGCAAAAGTAATTAAACCGGTAAGCAAGCTAAAAGTTAATAATAGTTTTTTCATAAGATTGGATTTTAAATTTTCTATTCAAATTTTAGAAAATTTCATTAAACAACCTGTAAATTTAATGATTTTTTAACTTGAATTTAATATCAATTGTTAAAATACGTATTAGTAATTAATGAATTTAACTTAATTTTATACCAACATAATCCAATTAGTTAAACAAAATCCATTATAGACCATTTTAGCAACCCAAAAAAAATGAATTTTTTTTATCTATAAAATATTTTTACCTTTGAAATGATTTTTTTACATCCGTTATGGCAAGATATCATATTCTTTTGGTCAATTTTTCTAAAAAGAACACCGGTAAGTTTCAAAAATTACTGGGAAATGAATTTGAGTTTTTAACCCCAGAACAACTTCATCCTGACCTTAAAATTCATTTGATTCTAATTAATTGGCAATCTAAGGAACTTTGTGATGACATTGCCGCTTTACGCCTTCAAAAAGTCACTCAAAAAGTTCCGATTTATTTGTTCACGCCATTAAATGAAACTTTATTATTGCAATGTTTTCAAAACGGTATTGATGATTTTATCAATGAAAATTGGTCAAATGAACTCATCAAAGCCAAGTTGTTAGCCTTCTTCTCTTGTCGAAAAAAATTTAAGAAAGATAGTGGTAAAAAAATCCGCATTGGAAATGTCACTATTAATCCGAAAAAACGTAAAGTAACCCGTAAAGGCGAAGAACTCTCATTGACCAAAATAGAATATGATATTCTGACCTTATTAGCCAATGACCCGGGTAAAATATTCTCGCGTGACGAAATCTATGAGCATATTTGGGGAAGACACATCATCGTAGGCGAAAGAACTTTAGATGTGCATATGAACAATCTACGCAAAAAAATCGGCAAAAGTAAAATTCGTACCAAGAAAGGGATTGGGTTCGGGATTAATTCGGAGTTATAGTTTTCCAAGAAACTTTATCGCCTTTTTTTATACCGTAATCATCAGACAAACCGGCTTTGATTTCCAAAACATATTTTGCCGGTAAATGTGACGGCAAACTTGTCTCGTCCAAAGGCTGTGCATTTTTAGCAATAGATACAATTTGTTTACCCGCATTGATATAGATAATATCCAAAGGAATGTAAGTATTTTTCATCCAAAAATAACGAGGTTGTTCATCATTGAACATAAACAACATGGCTTGATTGTCTTTCATGCTATTCCGATACATTAATCCGGTTTCGTGCTCGTAATCGTCACGGGCAAACTCAATATCAAAACGAGCTTTGCGTTGTCCTAAACTATCCAAAATATTCAATTCTCCTTCTTTGGTAAAATTTACCGGTTTTGAAGTTTGTTGTGACGGCTTGTTTTTTATAGCGGAATTTTTGCAAGAATGGAGAAAAACTCCCAAAAATAGTATTAAAGTAGCTAAAAATTTCATTTCAATCGATTTTTTATACAGACAAATGTATTGAAAAAAACATATTACATTTGTTTAAATTGAAATGAAAAAACTGTTTCAATACCATGTCACCAAAGTATTGAAACAGGAAAAACAGAAAAACAACGAACTAAAATGTTTTTTTCATAAAGCCGCCGAACATTTTGGTGTTCATTTGACGACTCATCAGATGTTTGGCAAAAAAATTCATCATATTATTCATTTTGCCCGGTGTTGCCAAAGTTCTTCGACCTAAACAGTGCAAGGCCGTCCGAGCTACTTTTTCGGGTTTCATCAATTTCATCGGCATAGCGGAAAAATCATAATTGGCTGTCATTTCCGTTTCGGTCAATCCGGGATTTAAAGCTAATACGTCCACACCTTTCGACTTGAGTTCATATGCTAAGCCTTCTGCCTTCGCCACTTCATAAGCTTTGGTAGCAGCATAAGCAGTTGCATAAGGCGTTCCCATAAACCCAAGCATTGAAGCGGTATAAATGATGCCACCTTTGCCACGTTCTGTCATTTTTTTGCCAAAATGATGGGTTAATATAGACGGCGCTTTAATATTGAGATCTATCATTTTCATTTCATTTTCAAGACTGTTATCCAAATAATGCCCAATATACATCATGCCGGCATTGCTTACCAACAAGCCTACATCGATATCGTCCGTCACTTTTCGGATGCGCGATATAAAATCCGGATCTGTTAGATCCACTGGTGCAATTCTGACTTTTACATTATAATTTTGTTCTAAATTTTGTTTCAGTTTTTCCAAGCGGTCTTTTCTACGAGCTACCAAAACCAAATTTAGTCCGGTAGCTGCCAATTGCTTGGCAAATTCGGTTCCGATACCTGATGAAGCACCGGTTACCAGTGCCCACGGCCCGTATTTTTGTTGAAACTTTTGTATGAATTTTGTTCTCATTTTCATATACTATTTATTTATTATTTATTGTTAATTTTTTGGTTAAAAAAAGCCGCTCACTTCGAAAAGTGAAGCGGCTACTCAAACAACACATAAGTGATTATGAAACACTTATATTATAGGAAACATTTTTTACAAGCCTCTATTTTTTG
>JALVEJ010000055.1 GCA_027031025.1 Flavobacteriales bacterium
AGACAAACTTAAAGACTACGATTTACCGAAAAAAGCATTTACGACCTTTAAATCGGCAAACGGGATAGATTTGAACGGCTATATCATCAAGCCCAAAAATTTTGACCCGCGCAAAAAATATCCGGTTTTGATTTATCAATACAGCGGACCCAATATTCAAACCGTTCGCAATGCGTGGAACAGCAGCACCGATTATTATCATTATTTACTGGCGCAGCAAGGTTACATAGTTGCATCAGCTGATCCCCGTGGTACCGGAGGTCGTGGAGCGGTATTTAAAAAAATGACCTACAAACAGCTCGGCAAATTGGAGTTAGAAGACATCTCAGCAGTCGCCAAACAACTAGGTGATTTGCCTTATATCGATGCCAAACGTATCGGGATTTGGGGTTGGTCCTTCGGGGGTTTTATGTCAAGCAATGCCATATTGAAAAAACCGGATTTGTTTCGTATGGCTATAGCCGTTGCACCCGTAACCAATTGGCGTTTTTACGACACGGTTTATACCGAACGTTACAACGGCTTACCCGATGAGAATCCCGGTGGTTATGATGACAATTCGCCTTTGTTTTTTACCAATGGACTCAAAGGCAAATTTTTATTAATTCATGGTAGTGCCGATGACAATGTGCATCTACAAAACAGTATGCGACTAGCCAAAAAATTGCAAGAAAACGATCAGCCCTTTGATGAGATGATCTATACCGATAAAAATCACAGTATTTACGGTGGAAAGACCCGTAATCATTTGTTTAAAAAGATGTTGCGGTATGTAAAGAATAATTTATAATTGGATAAGGGAGGAATGAGGAGTCAATGAGATTTTTCTCATTTCCTCAAATTAAGAGCAGGACTATAGTTTGAAGCAATAAACAATCATAAAAGTACAAAATATTCTATGAAGTACAATAAAAATCCTCATTTCCTCAAAAAAAAAACACATTTGTAAAACCCAAAGAATTAAAATAAATTTGTAACCAAATAAAAAACAAAACTATGAAGGAAAACAATCAACAAAAGCATCCTAAGGCACTTTATACGTTGTTCACAACTGAAATGTGGGAACGATTTAGTTACTATGGGATGCGCGCATTACTGACATTATATTTAACTGCGACTTTAATTGAAGGTGGTTTTGGTTTAAGCAGAGAAGAATCGCTTGCCATATACGCTATTTTTACAGGTTTAGTTTACCTCACTCCTATTATTGGCGGTTGGGTTGCCGATAAATTTTTAGGAAAACGAAAAACCGTCTATATTGGTGGTCTGGTAATGGCTGTTGGACAATTTTTATTAGCTGCCAGTGCCTTTCTTGCCAATTCATTAGACCCTCAAACTCGACTTTTTCTATTCAATTTCGGATTGGGTGTTTTAATCATCGGTAATGGATTCTTTAAGCCTAATATTTCTACTATTGTAGGGGATTTTTATGATGACAATGACCCGAGAAAAGATGCTGCCTTCAATATCTTTTACATGGGTATTAATCTCGGTGCCATTCTTGGACCTTTTATTGCCGGAGCACTAGGTGAAAATGTACATTGGGGTTGGGGATATTTCGCTGCTGGAGTCGGAATGCTTTTGAGTGTTATTTGGTTATATTTTCATGAAAATACGTTGGAAGATAAAGGGCTTCCTCCGAATTATTCGAGAACAACCAATGTTTTAACAGCCAAAGACTGGAGAGAAATTATCATGTATGCTGCAGGTTTGATTTTAGCAACGCTAATCATAATGTTGATTTGGCGCAGTTTGCCGGAAAATGTGACCGATGGTATCACAAAAATCGGTTTTGGAATTGGAATTTTAGCCTTAGCCTATATTATATTTAAAGGCACCAATGGTAAGGATGAATGGTCCAGAATGATTGTAATACTTGTTCTGGCATTCTTTAATGTTGCTTTTTGGGCTGGTTTTGAACAAGCAGGCGGCACCATGAATTTGTTTGCTAAGGATAATACCGACAGACAATTGTCCGGTTTTAGTTTACCCGGATTTTTTACCAATATTGATATTAAAATTTGGGGTGGATTAGCAGGCGTATTCTTACTCGCTTGGATTTATAGTATTTATGTTAAAATTTATTCAGAAGATGAAAATAAAATTAAAGAATTTTCTAAAATAGGAAAGTATAGTGGATATGGCGTTTTGTTGTTCGGATTTTTAGCTATGTTGAGTTATTTTTCTTCCGGTCCGGAAATTCCGGCTTCATGGTTTCAAAACATTAATCCTATAGCTATATTAATTTTTGCACCTCTTTTTTCGGTTATGTGGTTGAAATTAGATAGAATGAAATTAAATCCCAGAACGCCTGTCAAATTTGCTATCGGACTATTTTTAGGAGCAGTTGCCTTTTTTGTTATGACCCAAGCCGATCATTTAGCTAAAACCGGTATTAAAGTTTCGCCTTTATGGTTAGTAGCCGTATATGTAATCTTAACGCTTGGTGAGTTGATGCTTTCACCTATCGGGTTATCTATGATAACCAAATTAGCACCGAGAAAATTGATTTCGATAGTCATGGGGTTATGGATGGCTAGTTTTGCTGCCGGTAACTATCTGGCTGGTATGCTTGAAAGCATTTTACATCATTTAAATGAAAGCGGTTACCAATTAGAATTGTATCCATTCATTATGTGGGTAATGATTGTTTCAGGCTTAATTGTTTTGATCTTATCACCATTACTCAACAAAGCCATGAAAGGAATTCATTAGTAGAAAGTTTTAGTATTAAGTAAGAATTTTATTTTAACAAAAAAACTAAGAATTAATGAGAAATCTATTACTAATTAAGATTTCACTTCATTTGAAATGATATAAAAACACTGGTCGCTTCGATACATTCCGCTTCTTATGGAAGCGAAACACTCAGCGACCTACTAAAAAATAAAATTAACCAAAAATGTGCAACAAAATAAGCCTGTTGCAAAGTTTGTGACAGGTTTTAAACTAAAAAATAAAAACTATGAGTGAAGAACAAAAAGAATTAGGATTTATTGGGTTGTTAAAGTCTTTTCCCCGTCCTTTTTGGGTAGCAAGTGCCATGGAATTGTTTGAACGTTGGGCTTGGTACGGTTTATTTGCTGTATTGGCTCTGTATTTAACCGGTTCAACCGATGAAGGTGCGCTTGGATTTAACCATATTCAAAAGGGGGAAATCATGTCGTATGTGACCTTTATCTTATATTTATTACCAATAATTACCGGTGCTATTGCCGATAAAATCGGCTATCGATTATCCCTGATTATCGCTTATGCCATCTTAGGAACCGGTTATTATTTTATGGGCGAAGTTACGTCATATACGGCTGTTTTTCTGGTATTTTTATGGGTCGCTGTGGGTGCAGCCATGTTTAAACCCATTGCCTCGGCTATTGTAACCAAATCTACTGATAAACGTAATTCTTCTTTCGGCTTTGGTGTGTTTTATATGATGGTAAATATCGGTGGATTTTTCGGACCTTTATTTTCAGCTAAATTAAGAGACCATTACGGCTGGAAAATTGTTTTTATAATGGCAGCGACATCTATTGCTATTAACATGATATTAGTCTTATTTGTTTTTAAAGAGCCTAATCGAGAAAAAACAACGGAATCTCTCGGTCAAAGTATTTCACGCTCATTCAAAAATATTGTTGAAGCTTTATCCGATATGAAACTGACACTCTTGTTGTTAATCATGATTGGATTTTGGTTGATGTTTAACCAATTATTTTATACGCTTCCTACATTTATTGAAGACTGGGTTAACACCAAACCGCTTGGAGAATTTTTAGACAAAGCAGCATTTATCCCACAATGGTTTGCCGATTTCTTTAAAAATAAAGAAGGCGGTGTCAATCCGGAAATGATTGTCAATTTAGATGCTTTCTTCATAGTTGTTTTCCAAATGATTATTTCAACCATCATACTTAAATGGAAACCTATCAGCGCCATGATGTCAGGTATTTTAATCGCTATTATCGGTATTGCTCTATCCTTCTACACCAATAATGTCTTTTACACTATTTTCGGTATCTTTATTTTCGCTATCGGTGAAATGACATCTAACCCTAAATTCTCTGACTATATCGCTAAAATTTCCCCAAAAGGAAAAGAAGCCCTGTATATGGGAACTTACTTCTTACCTATTGCATTTGCTAATTTACTGACTAAATGGATTACCGGCGATTTATATGAAAAATTTGCTGATAAAGTTAGTTTACTAGAGAATTTATTATCTCAAAAAGGGATTCAGCTTCCTAAGGTTGGGACACCATTAAGTAAAGAAGCTTTTATTGAAAAATTGCATACTTTAAAAGCTATTAATGTGGAAGAAGTTTTAAAATTTATTCCTCCTGAAGACCAAATTAAAGATTGGAAACCGGTCGTAAAACAAATAAAAGAATATGCAAAAAATCATGGCGTTGAAAATCTGTCATTGAGTGGTGAGTTCTCTAAAAATGACCTGATTCACAAAGCGGCAGATGCCTTAAATATGACACCGGATCAATTGACCCAATATCTCTGGGATACATATCATCCAAGTCAAATTTGGTATATTATTGCCGGCATAGGTCTTATTACCATTGTAGGTTTGGTTATTTATGACCGTGTAATTGCGGCAAGAACCAAAAAAGAATTGTCAATTTAATTCTATACAAAATAATTCTTACAAAACCCGGTTAAAAAACTTTTTAATCGGGTTGTTTTTTTACGTAACTTTAAAGCAAATTTTTATATCATGAAGAAACTATCGTTATACATTATTGTTTTTTTAGCAATAGTCAGTGGCTTTTTTATATATAATTCTTTTCGTTTGATTAAAGAAAACACGGCATTAAAAAAAGAATTAAAAGAAACCAATGCCGGCTATGATAACAATATCCAATACGCTATAAAATTGGAAGATTCCATTACGGGTTTTCAAAAAAAAGTGAAGGAATTACAAGCCGAAGATAAATTTTCATTACAAGGCAACCCGAAAGCCGCCAAATATTTATCGGATATTGACGACCAAACAGATTGGCAAAAATATATCATTGATACTTTGCTGAAAACAAACGAAACCGAAGGCAACAATCCTTTGATTCCTTTTGACGGCATGGCAGGAAAGATGAAAATTACCCAAGCTAAAATATTAAATAACCGTTGGATTATCGCCCGTTTTTCGGACGGCACATATAGCGGAGAAATGCTCTTGCGATATGACATTAACAAAGATAAAAGTATTGATTTTAAAGTTCTGGATCAGACGTTGTTTAATTGAAAATTTAAAAAATTAATTAAAAATGAATAATAGAGATTTCTCCTCGTTTGTGCCTCACTCGTTCGAAATGATACCGGCACTTCGGTATAATCCAGATTATCATCGGGGTCGCTCAGCGCCCTGGTCCTCAATTCCTCAAATAGAAAGCAGAAATAATTTTTGAAACAGTGAACAAACATCAAAGCACCAAATAATCTATGAAGCAGATAAAATCATCAATTCCTCAAATTATAAGCAGGAATATTGTTTGAAGCAATGAGCAATCATTAAAAAACATAATTAAATCTTAAGCAAAAAAACTCAATTCCTCAAAAAAAATGGAAAATAATCAATCCAATATCATAGCCAAAGGCATCGTTAAAGCCGTTTTTTCACTTTTAGCAGTATTGCTGCTTATATGGTTTTTATATAAAATTAAAGTAGTTATTGCTTACCTTTTAATCGCATTGGTCGTCTCGTTAATCGGTCGTCCTGTCAAAAAATTACTCATCAAATATCTCAAACTTAAAGATACTTTGGCAAGTGCTTTAAGTTTGTTGTTTATTGTTAGCATTTTTGGAGTTTTACTAGCTATTTTAGTACCGTTGGTTATCCGTCAAGCCCAAAATTTATCGGCATTGGACATTCATGGTTTTCAACAAAAAATGACTTTGTTGTTAGAAAATATCAAAACCTATTTACATCAAAAAAATATCGATTTTTTAGATAATTTTACTTTGGAAAGTTTATTTTCGGAAATAAATTTGAAAATTTTACCCGGATTGATAAATCCTGTGATCAATGTTTTAGGCAACCTCATTGTCGGCTTTTTTGCCGTCAGTTTTATCTCCTTTTTTATGTTGAAAGACAGCGAGTTAACCGCTAATTTTCTCTTTAAACTCATCCCAGACAACGACAAAGACCGGTTTAAACAAGTTTTTACTAAAATCAAGGATTTACTTTCCAGGTATTTTATCGGTATTAGTTTACAAATCAGTATCATTTTCATTTTATATACCATTTTGTTAAACATTCTCGATGTCGAAAATGCCACTTTTATAGCCCTATTGGCTGCTTTGATGAATTTAGTGCCTTATATAGGTCCCATTGTCGGTTGGATTGTTATGGTAAGTTTGTCCATGACGTCACAGCTCAATGTGTTAGATAGTAACGGCTTGATTCATCTGGCACAAAACATCAGCATTGGTTATATCATTGTGCAACTTTGGGATGCTTTTGTCGATGTGCCATTGATTTACTCCAAAAGCGTCAAAGCCCATCCGCTTGAAATTTTTTTGGTCATTATGATTGCCGGCACTTTATTCGGGGTATTAGGCATGATAATCGCCGTCCCGACTTACACCATGTTACGTTTATTTTTCAAAGAATTTTATGACGAATACAAAGCGCATTTTACCATTTGGTAATTGAAATTAAAATAAGCAAGCTTTTATGGGCTTACTATATTTTTTGGTTCAAAAAAATTTGAAATATCAAAAATTATTAAAGACATAAAAGAAAAAACTCCATAAAAAACTTCGGCAAGATGAGCGCATCGCTCCGTGGCAAAAAAACAATTAATATTAACCACAAAGTTACAAAGAGTAAAATTTCACAGAGCGTTGCACTGAGCCTGCCAAAGTGTAACACAGAGTTGAAAAAATCGCAAATCCAAAATCGCAAATTTGAGAACTAAAATCAAAAAAAAAGCCTATATTTGTTTGCTTAAACAACATAAGCAATACATTTTGAAATCTAGAAAAATAGTTATCACCGGCGGACCTAGCACCGGCAAATCTACGGTAATTAAAGAGCTGAAAAACAGAAACTTTACCTGTTTTGACGAAGTATCGCGCGATATTATCAAAGAAGCTCAAAAACAAGGAATTGAACAATTGTTTTTAACCGACCCGCTATTATTTAGCCGGAAATTGATTGAAGGACGGGTTAAACAATATCATGATGCCGAACAATTGAGTGATGACATCATCTTTTTTGACCGCGGTATACCCGATGTCAATGCCTATTTAAAATACAGCAAACAAGCTATTCCGGATGAATTTGAAAAAATTACCCGCAAGCATCCCTATGACCGCTTGGTATTTATCATGCCGCCTTGGGATGAAATCTACACCAACGACGCCGAACGTTACGAAAGTTTCAACCAAGCCCAATTAATACATAATAAGCTGGTCAACTATTACAAAGAACTGGGATATTACTTAATTTTCGTGCCTTTTGGCCCGGTTGATAAGCGGGTTGATTATATTTTGGAAAGCATCAAAAAACACACCTAATATTGCCAACACCCATTCAAATATTGCAACAATATTGGGGGTATGACAGTTTTCGTCAGCCACAAGAACAAATTATCAATGATATCGTTTCCGGTCATGATGTTATCGGCATTTTACCGACCGGCAGTGGCAAATCGGTTATTTATCAAGTATCAGGCTTGATGTTGCAGGGTATTACTGTCGTCATTTCCCCTTTAATCGCTTTAATTGAAGACCAAGTAGCCGGCTTAAACCGTCGTGGCATAAAAGCCATAGCCCTGACCGGACATCTCAACTTTGAAGAACTGGAACGACTGCTTAATAATGCCCAATTCGGCCAAACCAAATTTCTTTTTTTATCGCCCGAGCGCCTACAAAACGATTATGTGCAAAAACGCTTGGCGCAAATGCCCATTGGCTTAATTAGCGTTGATGAAGCGCATTGTATTTCAGAATGGGGACATGATTTTCGTCCTTCTTATACCAAAATTCATTTGTTACGGGATTTACAACCCGATGCACCGGTTTTGGCCTTAACGGCAACCGCCAAACAAAATGTTATCAAAGATATTGAAACCTATTTAGCATTGCGACAACCCAAAATTTATAAAACTTCGGTAGTCCGGTCAAATATTGCGTATAAAGTTCATCACAGCAAACAGAAAATCAACGATTTAATCAATCATTTAAAAAAAAATCAAACTGCAATAGTCTACGTCAAAACTCGTAGAAAGACTTATCAATATGCCCAATATGTTGCCCAACACGGCTTTAAAACCGCCTATTTTCACGGTGGTATGTCGTTTGATGACAAGCAAGCCGTATTAATAGATTGGTTGCAAAACAAAACCCGTGTGATGTTTGCAACCACAGCCTTCGGAATGGGTATTGACAAACCCGATGTCAGACAAGTTTTTCACTTGGATTTGCCCTTGTCATTGGAAAATTACGTTCAAGAATCCGGACGTGCCGGACGAGACGGTAAGATGTCACAAGCCATCATTTTTGCGGATGACGATGATATCCAAAATTTTGAACAGAACTATTTAAGGCTTATCCCCGATATTAATTTTGTTTACAAAGTTTACAAAAGTCTTTTTAACCATTTTTATATTCCTCAATACGAAGGCAAAGATTTTGAAGCAGATCTCAATTTTATCCATTTTTGCAAACGTTTCAACCTTGACATTTTTCAAACACTCAATGCTATTCAAATATTAGAAGCGGAAGAAATTATTAAAACCAATCAAACCAGACGATTTATCCCGACTGCCAAAATTTTGGCCAGCCCGTCCGAAATACGCTCTTATGTTAAAAACAAACGCACCGGATATCAAATTATTGATTTTTTTATCAGAAGTTATACAGACATTTTTTATTTAGATGTTAAAATCAATCCCAAAAAAATTGCTGCAAAATATGATTTAAGTCCGGAACAAGTCAAGAAAAACTTAAATGATTTACATAAAAAGGAAATCATCCGATACCAACCTGCCGGTGAAGTTTTTTCGATACGTTTTTTAGAAAACCATGATGAAAATTTGTTTTTATACCATCAAAAAAGAATAGCTAAACGCCTCGATTTAAAAATAAAACAACTTAAAGATGTTTGGGCTTATATTACCAATAAAACCAAATGCCGCAGTGTGTTTTTAGCCGAATATTTTGATGAACCAAATCCGGAGTCATGCGGTATTTGTGACATCTGTCAAACCCAAAATAACCAATTGGCCGACACTGAAATCATCCAAAAAATTCTAGATTTACTAAAAACAGAATGTTTAGATAAGACCAGTTTACAAAAAGCAATTGGAATAGACCTGAATCCGTATTTAGACAAGCTAATCGAAAACCGGCAAGTAGAAATTTCAACGGATTTTAAATATTGTTTAAAAAAATAACTTAAATTGTCAAAAAAAATAAGAGTTTTACTTATATTTGTGTAACCTTATATGAAAGCATATAGAAGATTCAAATAAATTTATTCATTCTATTAAATAAACCAAATAACTTACGATCATGAAAATAGGTGTACTTAAAGAAACCAGACCCCAAGAAAAACGGGTTGCCATTACCCCCAAAATAGCCAAAGATTTTAAAGCCAAAGGTTTTGATATATTAGTTGAAAAAGATGCCGGCTTAGCCTCAGCTTTTGACAATGATGCATACCAACAAGCCGGTGCCAAAATCGAATCAAAAGACACCATATTTAAAGATGCCGATGTGGTGGTAAAAATAAATCCACTTGAAGATAATGAAATTGAAAAATTACAAAAAGGACAAGTGGTTATCTCTATGGTTTATCACCGCTTACAACCCGAATTGGTGAAAAAAATAGCCGAAAAAGGTGTCAGTTTATTTTCTATGGATGCCATTCCGCGTATTTCCAGAGCTCAAAATATGGATGTTTTGTCCTCTCAAAGCAATTTAGCAGGATATAAAGCAGTCATTCTAGGCGCTGACCAAATGACCAAAATTTTCCCCTTGATGATGACTGCCGCCGGCACCATTACGCCTGCCAAAGTTTTAATTTACGGTGTCGGAGTCGCCGGGTTACAAGCCATTGCCACTGCCAAACGCTTGGGTGCCGTTGTCGAAGCTACTGATGTTAGACCAGAAACCAAGGAACAAGCAGAAAGTTTAGGCGCCAAATTTATCAGTGTTGAAAATGACAGTGATGATGTATCCGAAGGCGGTTATGCCAAAGAGCAATCCGAAGAATTTTTGCAAAAACAAAAGGCAGCCGTTAATAAATCTTTGTTTGATGCCGATTTGGTCGTTACAACTGCATTGGTTCAAGGTGCCAAAGCACCCGTTTTGATTAAAGAAGACCAGATAAAGCAAATGAAACGCGGTGCCGTAATAGTTGATATGGCCGTAGAAAAAGGTGGTAATGTAGAACTGAGCGAACCGGACAAAATTGTTGAAAAACACGGGGTAACGATTATTGGTAAAACGAACCTACCTTCTACCCTAGCCACTAATGCCAGTGAACTGTATGCTAAAAATTTGTTTAATTTTATCACTTTTATGGCTGATAAAGACCAATTCCATTATGATTTGGACGAGGAAATCACCAAGCATACCTTATTGGTTAAAGACGGCAAAGTTTTGGTAGAAGCATAATTATCAACAACAATATCAAGCTGTTACAAATTAAGCTTAAAATTAGCCGGAAAAATTCTTTTTGTTTGTATTATTTTTATTATTTTTGCGCAGTCTTTTGAAAGGCAAAAAGTTTCGGGATGTAGCGCAGCCCGGTTAGCGCACCACGTTAGGGACGTGGGGGTCGCAGGTTCAAATCCTGTCATCCCGACTAATATTTAAAGCATTTCATGCATTTATGAAGTGCTTTTTTAAATTGATATATTTACACATAAAATTTTATCAAAGCTAAAAATTGTCTAACTTTGATAAATATTTCGGGATGTAGCGCAGCCCGGTAGCGCGCTTCGTTCGGGACGAAGAGGTCGCAGGTTCAAATCCTGTCATCCCGACCAGTTTTAAAAGCCGTTTTGCAAATGCAAAACGGCTTTTGATGTAATAATAATGAATACAAAGTTATAACTCACCACGCAACTTTTTAACCAACCATTCTATTGTTAAAAGTAAAACTATTAAAAACAACAATGGTCTGTAATCAATTAAAGGCGTTTCGGAAGTTTCATACGCCATTGTACTATGAAATTGTTTTGATGACATTAAATCATCCGCTAAGCTGCCGGTTTGATTGGGATAATATAATTGCCCGCCAGTTTGTTGTGCCAATTGTTTTAAGCCTTTCACATTTGCCTGTAAATTTTGTTTTTCAAGACTAAACGGCAATATCCTAAACGAACCGTTCTTTTGCAAACTCCCATCTTTATTTTGCACTTTAAAACGATAAAAACCGGCCGGTAAATCCGGCAAGTTGACTTGGTAAAAGTCATTTTGTAATAACATCGGGTAGCGCACTATTTTATGAGCAGTATACAGCATAAATTCCGGACTGACATTTGTATCGGGTTCCAAATTTCGATCAAGAAATTTTGCCGTAATCATGACCGGCATCGATTGATAAAACTGCTTTTTATATTGCAACTGTAAGCGCTCAAAATCATTATTTAAATTTATATACTGAACTATTTGAAATAGCAACTGGTCAAAAGCTTGTTGCGTATCACTAACACCGGATATCATAGCCCATTGCCAAAGATTTTCCCCCAATAAAACCACTTGTTTGTCTTCCGTATTAAAGACAAGCAAAGGCTGTTGGATAGCAATATTGTTTATCCTGCTAAAATAAGCGGTTTCGGTAGCAGAAGACAATTTTACCTGTCCATAATTATCTATCAAAGGTGACAATTTATCCAAGCTTAAATCCGGCAACTTGAATAAGCCGAATCCGGGGTTTTTTATCGGAAAATAGTTCTCATACGACTGAACGATTTGCCTGCTAAAAAACAAATTTTGACGATTTAAAAAATTCCAGTCGGTATGTTTACCGGTAATTATCCACCATGATTTATGCTGTTGTTTTAATTGTTTAAAAACAGAAACAAATGTATTTACCGGCTGATAAAGTATGACACTTTGATAATCACTCAATTGAAATTTATCAGTCGGTTTTTTGATGACTAGTTCCGTAGCCGGATGTGTTTTCAAGCTACGTCTGATTGCGCCGATATCCGGATGAATAATATCTGAAATAAGTAAAACTTTTCGGGCATTATTAAGCACTTCAACACTAAAATATTGTCTGTTGTTTAAGGTGTTTTTTTCATTTTTTAAACCGGAAACGGATACCCGGTACCGATGTAGTCCCACCTTACCGGATTTGAGTTTGGCTGTAATATGTGCTGATGATTGCGCCGGGTTCAAGTCTATTTTTTTTTGAAAGAGAATCTTACCCTGTTCTAAAATGTTCAAACGGGCTTTTACCGGTTGATGTAGGTCGGCAGTCAAAAAAATTTCAACCGGAAAATAATTGTCTTTATAAACATACGCATTGGTATTAACCAAGTCAATCCGCAAATCGTCATAAGTCGTTGTGTCGCCCAAAACCACCGGATAAACTTTAAAAGATTTTGACAAACTGCTTTGATACACATAGTCTCGTCCTGCATTGTTTTGTCCGTCACTTAAAAGAATAATTGCGGCATTGTTATCGGATTGATGCATCATTTTCAACTCTGACAAAGCATCACCAATAGCCGTCTGCTTACCCGAAAAACTCAAACTGTCTAAGCTTGAAATTGCCTTATCAAACTTAAAATAATGTATCCGGAACTTATCTTTTAGTTTCGATTGTTTTATTTCCCGAAGAAAATCAATTAAAAACTTCGAAGCATTTTGCCATTTGACAGACGATGAATTATCGGCTAAAACATATAAATCGGGTTTGGTCACTATTTCCTTTTTCCGTATCCACTTCGGATTAATTAATAATATCAACAGCGACAAATACACCAAAAAACGGACTATAAAAAGCCAAAGTGCTTTTCGTTTGTATAAATACTGAAAAGCACTCAATGAAAAAGCCGCTAAAATGGCTAAAATATAGAGCATTGAAGTTTTTTAATTTTTTTTGCGGGCAATATTCCTTAAAATTTTTATATGGTCATACCACCATCAACGGTTAAAACTTGTCCGGTGATATAACTCGATAAATCTGATGCTAAAAACAAACATGCATTAGCAACATCTTCTGGTTTTCCGGTGCGCTTTAAAGGAATTTTTGCCAGCCATTCACCTATCACATTTTGCGGTAAATCTTTGGTCATTTCCGTTTCAATAAATCCGGGTGCTATGGCATTGCAGCGAATATTACGACTCCCCAATTCTTTAGCAATCGATTTGGTAAAACCGATAATTCCGGCTTTTGAAGCTGCATAATTGGCTTGTCCGGCATTGCCGCCGGTTCCAACTACCGAACTCATATTGATAATGGAACCTTTTCGAGCTTTCATCATTGGCCGGATGACGGCTTTGGTCCAATTAAAAACCGATTTGAGATTGACATTCATAATATCATCCCAATCTTTCTCGCTCATCCGCATCAAAAGATTGTCTCGCGTGATACCGGCATTGTTTACCAAAACATCAATACTACCAAAATCTTTAAATATCTCAGCTGCCGTTTTTTGAGCGGCATCAAAATCGGATGCATCAGACACATAGCCTCTTGCCTTTACTCCAAAACTTTCGAGTTCTTGTTGTAAACTTGTAAAATTATCATCAATTTTACGACCGGTAAATGCCACATTAGCGCCATATTCGGCAAACATTAAAGCAATGACACGACCAATACCGCGTGCTGCACCGGTAACTATAATATTCATACCTTTTAATCTATCCATAACGGGTAATTTTTTTCAAAAATACACTTTTTTAGTGAAAATAAGAAGTTGATGTCTATCTAAAACTTTAAATATAAGTATTCTTTAATTCGGATATTTTCAATCAGCCAATTATTATTTACACACTATCTCGATAGTATCCAATCGTTTGATACGAACAACAGAATCTTTGAGAATGATTAAATCACCATCTATTTCCATGATATTATATGAGTTACCCAAATCAATAGTCAATTGTTCAGGTTTGGTATATAAATTCATAAAATTAAATGACTTGAACGGCGTAAAAATAAAAAATCGCTTTTTTGAAAATAATAAAAACGGCGTGGTTAGCAAAAAAACGGGTAAAACAAAAATTGATGATATCAGATATTTTAAGGGACCTTTTTTCAATATTCCGACCCGAAGTATTTCCGATAAATGGATATGTAAAGCATCAAATATATTGCCTGCTGAAAACAAAAAAATGTAGTCGTTTAATTTATAGACATCTTGAAGTTTGGTTTCGGGTTGTTCTCCCGATTCAATTTTTTTAATGATTTTTGACAATTTCGGCACCAAATGTTTTTTGGCAATCACATTAAATGAACCTTTGGCATCAATGATGATTTTCGGCTTGTGTTGTCCGGAAAAAATGATATACTCTATAATACGTCTTAACAATCCATCGCCTCCACTAACTATCACATAATCAACATCTTTTAACAACATGTCATAAAAACCGGTTTCGTTTGTATGCACAACCTCATGACCGGATATGGTAACTTTTGTATTGATAGCAATAAACTTCATTGGTAAATTTATCTTAGAGGTGGTAAAGATACTAATTTTTAAGCCGAAATTTAGCAATTGGAAAATATGGTTTTGTTTGAAAGCTTATAAAAGTTAAAAAAGCTGTCAACCGGAATTGACAGCTTTTTAAAAAAATTATAATTTAATCTAAATTTAATTTGACGGTAAAATATCAAAAGTCGGATATTGCGCCGGAACAACTTTGGGCAATTTAGCACCATAAGCACGTTCTATGACATCGATAAATTTATTGGCAATAACCGCATAGCCTCGTGGTGTAGGATGCACACCGTCCAATCCGAACACCAAATTATCTAAGTTAGAACCATTGAAATAATCAGCCGTATATATAGAACCGTCTTCAATAACCAAACCGTTTTTCATATCTTGCATTAAAGCGGCCATATCGGCAACCGGTAAATTCTTGGCTGATGCAATGGTTTTTATCATTTGATTAAATCCGGCAGTTGCCGTTCTTACTTCGGCAATTTCATCTTTGCTCAAAATCCATTTATCAGCCAACGGGCTGGTGATACCAAAAACAGCCGGCGGATTGTTGGGATCGGGGGTTCCAATGACAGATTTAGCGGGTAAAACCACCAAATCGTCAGCAGTCGCCTGTCTAATAGATGGTAAATTCAATCCTGACAAATCTGTTAAATATTCATCTTCTATTACCAAAGCATTAGCGCCTAAGCTAAAGGTAATAGTTCTGGCATCAGCTTCGGCTTGAGTGATTAATCCGGCTTGTAATGCTTGATCTAAGCCATCATTATATTGAGTATAAACCGTATTTAAAGCGTCTACTGTTGCTTGATCTGTCATAGGG
>JALVEJ010000056.1 GCA_027031025.1 Flavobacteriales bacterium
ATTTTTCGGGATGTGCCCCGAGTATTTGTAATATTTTTATCAATAGTGATTCTTTGTTTTGTTTCATATTAAGTAGTATTTTAATTATACTATAATTTATTGCAAATATAAGGCTTTATTATTGAGTAATTGATGCGTTTATCTGCTTCATAGGATATAATCATTCTTTGATTTTTATTTATAATTTCAATTTTGGTTTCTGCATTTAATTTGAGAAATTGAGGATATATTTCAGTTTTCAACAATCTTTATTATATAATTTTTTGTTTTTATTAATTTTCTAAAAAAGCATGATGATATATATGCTTTGTTCGTTTTGTGAATGAGGTGTATTTTACTGACTATTTTATTCATTTTTAAGGGGATATATACTTTTGTTTTTATAAACAATCTGTCAATGAATTGTTAATAAATATTCAAAAAAATATTTGTTTAATCCGGATATTTTTACAATATAAAATGACTTTGAATAAAGCAAGAAAAATTATGTTTTTATTTTAAAAACTTTTCAACAATTTTAAGTGTTTGAAAAGCTATATTTTATGAGACTTATTAACAATGCTGTTTAAAAATGTCAATATTAAAAAAGCCCATATAAAAATATGGACTTGACTAGATTTTCTATTGATTTTTAGCAAGTTATACTTTTTTGCTTTATTACAACATTTT
The DNA here is from genome assembly GCA_027031025.1 of Flavobacteriales bacterium. Classification (GTDB taxonomy): domain Bacteria; phylum Bacteroidota; class Bacteroidia; order Flavobacteriales; family Flavobacteriaceae; genus WGBX01. Next base: position 670 of record JALVEJ010000056.1, read on the forward strand.
TAAAAAATCCACTTCTTTTTTGGTTAAGTGTCGCCAGTGTCCGCGTTTTAAATCTTTTTTGGTCAGACCGGCAAATAAGACGCGGTCTAATTTGATAACATCATAGCCCAAATGTTCAAAAATCCGGCGAACAATCCGGTTGCGTCCCGAATGTATTTTAACGCCGACTTCATTATGCGGAGCGCCTTTGATAAATGAAATATCATCAACTAGAATCTCGCCATCTTCCAGTTTTAAGCCGTTTTTAATTTTTTCCATATCAGAAGGCTTTAGGTTTTTATCGAGTTTGACATGATAAATTTTTTCAACCTTATGTTTGGGATGGGTTAATTTTTTTGCCAAATCACCGTCGTTGGTAAAAAGTAAAACACCTGTCGTATTCCGGTCTAACCGCCCTACCGGATATATACGAACGGGAGCGGATTTTTCAACGAGTTCCATCACGGTTTTCCGCCCTTTTTCATCTTCGGTGGTTGTGATAAAATTTTTAGGTTTATTGAGTAACACATAAACTTTTTTTTCGGGTTTAATCGTTTCGCCGTTAAATTGAACTTTGTCACCGGGTTTGACTTTATAACCCATTTCGGTAATAATGTCACCATTAACACTTACAGCGCCTATTTTGATTAATTCGTCGGCTTCTCGGCGTGAGGCAATGCCGGCATGCGCCAAATATTTGTTCAAGCGCATGGTGCCATCGGTTTTAGGGATATTTGTTGATTTGGCAGCTTTTTTACCGCGTTGTTTATAGTTTTTGGATTTAAAATTCTTTTTAGGTCCGGTATGTTTTTGAGTTGATTTCTTTTTCATTATTCTATAATTTTATGAATGTTTCGGAAAATATTTTTTATATACTGAAGTGATTTCTTATGTGTGCAAGAACTATTCCGATGCAAAGATATGACAATTTGACATAACCGGAGGTTAAGCTTTCATCAAATAAACCTGTGGCATATTTATTGTAAATTTGTCGATGAAAATGACAATGGAATTATGAATTTTATAGAAGTTAAGGATTATCAAGATATTATTAAGGATAAGGATAGTAAAAAATTTATCTTGATTTATAAAAATGGCACACCCAATTCCGACTGTGCCTATGAAGCTTTAAAAGATGTGAAAGACGGTAAAGTTTTTATAGTTGATGTCAATAAGGTTAAAAATGTGCATCAACATTATGGTGTAACGGCTGTGCCGTCATTAGTGGTTGAAAATAATGGAAACGTAGAAAACATTATTAAAGGTTGTCAAACCTCAAATTATTTTGATCAAATAATCCATGATAAAAAAACCACTTTTTCATCATCAAATAACGGACAACCACAAAAAAGAGTAGTAGTTTATTCAACGCCAACTTGTCCGTATTGTAATAAATTGAAACAATATTTGACCAAACACGGCGTTAAATTTACCGATATTAATGTCGCTACCAATCAACAAGCCGCAGCCGAAATGGTCCGAAAAAGCGGACAACGCGGTGTGCCTCAAACCGAAATCAACGGTCAAATAATCATTGGATTTGATACACCTAAATTAAGTCGATTGTTAAATATACCAACTGAATAAATAACTAAAAACCAGAAAGATATGAGAGAATTACAACCATTAAATGAAAATGTTTTATTGGAACTAACCGATGAATTTACCGAAGAAAAAACACCTTCGGGCATCATTATTCCAGATAGTGCTAAAGAAAAACCATCATTAGGTCGTGTGTTGGCGCTAGGTAATATTGAAGATGCTGCCGTAAAACCCGGCGATGTGGTGATGTATAAAAAATTTGCCGGTAACAAAGTAGAATTAGACGGTAAAGAATATTTGATTTTGCCTTATGCTGACATTTTGGCTAAAATCAGTGAAGTGGATAATATTTAGTTAATTTAATGAAATTTACAAAAACGCTGCCTTAACAAATGTTGAGGCAGCGTTTTTGTTAAATATTTGTTTTATAAGTTTGAAGCACTATAAATATATTCTGCCACAGCTTTTATTTGGTCATCTTTAAAAGGCATTTTAGGCATATCGGTAAAATTATCAATCCCCTCTTTATAAATAGCATTTTTCTTATTCGGATTTTTTACAAAGGCTATTACAGCTTTTACAAATGCTTCTTTAGTTTTGAATTTTTCTAGATACTTGGCTTTAATTTTGTTCATATCCGGTGCTATTAATTGCTCTTTGGTGTGACAAAAAGCACACTGATTTTTGTAAAAACTTTCTCCGGTTGTTTGATTATAGATTGAACCGGATACCGGACTTTTTGCTTTAGTTAAATTTAGTGAAGCGCCCAAAACATTATACAAAGTCAGCTGTATAACGATAGCCATACTGATCAATTTTAAATTCATCATCATAATTTTTGTTTGTGTTAATAAAATGTTTGTGTTATTTTATGAAACAAAATTAGACAAAAATTAATCTTGTTTTATAAATAATGTGATATTTAACATTTTTGTTAAATAAATTTTAACATATTTAAACAAAAAAGACCGGTTTTTTGCCGATCTTTTTATATAACTATATAGAATTTTATGATTACCAAATAATTAATTCCGTTCTGCGATTTTTCGCATGTTCTTCTTCTGAACATGGAACGCCGTCTTTACAGTGGTTTATTAATTTAGACTCACCGTATCCTTTGGCTTTTATTCTTCTATAGGAAATGCCATGTTTAATCAAATATCGTTTGATTGCAGTAGCACGCTTGGTAGACAATAATAAATTGCGTTGTTCACTTCCTCTGGCATCGGTATAATTTCTGATTTCGATATTAATTTTCGGATTAGCTTTAAGAAATTGTACCAAGTTGTCCAATTGTTTTGCCATTGCCGGATGAATACTTGTTTTGGCAAATTCAAAATCAACCGGTTTTAAGTTTAAGACTTTGCAGATGTCAACGCCTTTTTGCAATTTTATTTTGGCTTCAATAGCTTTCGATTTTTTATCAATATCTTTTAATCTAATAGTGTCGTTTTTTTGAGGTTTAAATTTATCGGGAACTTCTACCGAATCATAAATGTAAGCAACGACTTTTTGTATTTTTTTAGCATCATAAAACATACCCGATGGCATCACTTTGTATTTTTTCAAATTGGTTTTAATCAGTCTGTGTTCGGCACTGGGTTGCAACACAAAGGCAGTCATATGTTTTACAAAATCTTCTTTTTTAGGATAAGCAATGTTGTAAGCAGCTTTTATTTCTCCCATTGAAGGCGCAATTTTAGAATTTTCATTATGACAGAAAGCGCATTGTTTATTAAAATATTGACGCGGATTAAAGTATTTTCCACCATCTTTTAAGTTTTGTATTTTACTTAAACCAGGATTTGATTTAAGCGGCCAAAAAACAGCTGTAGAAAATAACATTATAAGCCCTAAGCTCATAATGCGTAATAAGGCATTAGTTTTCATAATTATATATGCTTTAGGTTAACAAGCAAATATAATAAATATTTATGTATTAGTCAATGATTTTTTTAATTTTTTTAAAATACATTATTTTTTTAAATTATTTTTAATAATATCTACAACTCTAAAACTGTTAGCATAGATGGTCCACGTATAAGTAACACTACCACCTGTAGGCATAAAACTACCATCAGTTACAAATAAATTATCGACTTCATGTGCTTGGCATTGTGCATTTAACACCGAAGTTTTCGGGTCGTTGCCAAACCGGCAACCGCCGGCTTGCAAATTGTTGGGCGGAGCGCCGCTAATGCCGGCATAAATATTATGAGCACCCATTGTTGCTAATATCTGTTTGGATTTATCGGCAATAATTTCCGCCACTTTTAAATCGTGCGGGTGGTTACCTATACGAATTTTTGCCACAGGATCGCCCCATTTGTCTTTGACCTTATCAGACAAACTTACAAAACAATTATCGGTTGGTAACCAATCGACAAAAATTTCAAATTTAAGTTTACGGACATTGGTAAAATAGTTGTGCAAATGATTTTTTAAAGACTTTCCCCACCGCAAATTGCCTTCA
>JALVEJ010000057.1 GCA_027031025.1 Flavobacteriales bacterium
ATCATTAATTTATTTTGCTACAAACAGTATAGCTCATACGGAGCTGATATTAAGGGGTTTGTAAATAATTTTACATGGTTGCATTAATATTTTATGGTATTCCAGAATAATACACATATGGTGCGTTTGCCCTGTGGTATACTATTATTTATTTGATTAATATCCATTAAGACCTATCAGGTTTTGGAAACCTAACAGGTCTTTGCCACTTCATTATTAACAAAAATTAATATAATATGTAAGGATTGTTACAAACTTGCGACTATTCAATCGTAATCATTAAAAATAATCCTATGAAAACAAAAGTATTTTTACTATTCGCTCTGATTTTTGCAGGGCAAACTTGGCAGTCAACTGCCCAAGTGGTGATTCAAGACGATGCCACTTATGACACAACTTCACAAATGTTGATGGCAAACGAAATGTTTGAAAGCGGCGAACCTTTTGCAGAAGCATTAGGGTATAATTTGGACAATTTAGATCCCATGGTACTCAATGTCCCTGATTCTTTGGCTTATACTTTAGGAATTGAAAATTATGAATATTCCCGGTATAATTTAGGAACTTTAATCGGACGTTCCGGTATGGGCACACACATGATGTGGTCACCCGTTGTTACTGCCAAAGCTGCTATGGAACCGGCTAGTTTTGACGGATCTATGACAGGTGGCACCCCCAATGGCTACAAAGAAGATGATGAATTTATGAAAATGATGATGCATCTGGCTATGTTAACCCATCACACACCACCGATGAACGGTTATCCGCAGTTTACCGATTTTTATAGCGGTGTTAATACTTTGCCGCAAGCCGTTGGAGCCGATTTTCAAACCAATTGGGCAACATTGCGTTGGGACCGCAGTCAAATGGACAAAACTTTAAATCTTGGTGCTATGGGGCAATCCATGTCAAAACAATACCTTTGGGCACAAGATATGTTGAGTGCTTTCCACGATGCTAATGATAACGGTATAGAAGCAGATGGCACCATCTCACCGGATTTACCCAACAGTCCCGATTTTGACCCTAACAACAATGTCTTTTATGGTGGCGATGGCTTAGATGGTTTCATTGGTTCAATGTTAACGGCGGTGGCTATTAACAAAACTATGTTTACCATTTCTAATTTGGCTTATGATGGTACCGGTTTAGGGAGTGTTGATCCGGCATCTTATGATCCGGCTAACGGCATTAAATTTTTTCCGCATAAAATCAGTGTTACCGAAACCGCGACTATATCCGGTTTACCACCCCGAATTGGTAGTTTAAGTGTAACTGACGCATCCAGTGATTTGTTTGATCAAGTCTCATTTTTGACGGCAACCTTGGGTTTTACCGATATGATGAATTACAACAATACATCCGATCCTGCCCATTTGGCTTACCACGAAGTGTTTGACGGCGACCCATTCCCTGCGCCTATGAGCGTTACCGGCAATCCCGGACCTTTTGATTTGATGAAAGGCACCAGTAAAGTTTTGTTGATGAACATTATGGCAATGCACTTTGACAGCTCGGCAGGCACTTTTGTAGATATTGCCAATTATGACGGAACAACCCTGACTAAAGGCACAACAATTTCTGCTGAAAATGCTACTTACGCAATAGTTGCCTTGGAAAAAGCTTCAATGGTTTTTATGGGCACGCCTTTACAAACGGCTGCTGACAATGCTTTGACAGCACAAGCTAACTTTATATTACAACATTTTATCAATGCTAACGGCGGCTTCTACAATACTTATGATATTAATAACGGTGCCAGCACATCAAATGAAACACTTGCCGCCAATGCCGCTTTAACCAGAGCTTTATACATTGCTTATCGCCATACCAATAATCAGGCTTACCTGACGGCTGCTGACAATGGCTATAACTTCTTGATTAATAATTTTTATGTACCGGCCAATCTTTCTTTCTTATCCGAATTAAATAACACAACCGCTACTTATAATCCTTGGAATATCGCTATTCTTGCCGGCGCTTTAAGAGAAGCCAATCTTATAGGCAATCACCCCGAAGCAGCTAATATTTATGTCCGCTTCTTTAAAAATGTTGTCAACAAAATGCAATTGGCAGAAGCCGAACAAACGGGCGAAACCGGAAATGATTCGGATGGTGATAACATTCCGTATATCGTAGGCGGGAATAAGCCGTTTGTTATGGCAGAAAGCGCCACCTTTGATACCAGCTTATCCTTAACCGAAGAACAAATATCGGCTTTGGGAGTCAATGTTTTTCCTAATCCTGTTAGTGATTTTGTTAAAATCAGCATCAATAATAACATCCCTAATGCTAACCTGACAATCAAAATGTTTGACTTGACCGGAAAACAAGTCTATCAAGATACCCGGGAATTGACTAACGGACAACAACAATTCGGCTTGCCGGTCCGTTTCGCCAAAGGGCAATATATTTTGAGAGCGACTTTGAATGACGATGTGGTAAAAATCGTAAAATTAATTGTCAAATAAAAATTCAATAATCCTACTAAACGATTGATTTAGGTTAGTTAACAGGGGAAAGAGACTGTCTTGATTTTGAGGCGGTCTCTTTTTTTGAAATTTTTTTGCCGTATCTTTGAACCATTCAACAAGTTATTCCTATGGCACAACACAACGATTTAGGTAAACAAGGCGAACTGATAGCCCTGAAATATTTGGAAAATAAAGGCTATAAAATACTTGAAACCAATTGGCAATACAGTCATGCCGAAATTGATATTTTAGCACTTAAAGATGATATTCTAGCCGTTATTGAAGTCAAAACCCGCACCAGTGACCATTACGGTAAGCCGGAAATGTTTGTCAGTAAAAAGAAAATCAATCTTTTAAAAAATGCGGCGAATTATTATGTTCAATCAAATAATTTGGATGTAGAAATCCGTTTTGATATCATTGCCATTATCAAAAATCAATATGTCGAAGAAGTGGAACATTTTGAAGATGCTTTTTTGTGGTTTTGAGAAACGAAATATATTTTCTCAAAAATCTTTATCTCGTAAATTTAATGTAATTTTGTAATTCAAATTTGTAAACAATGACACTCAAATTAATATTTCTCACCTTATTAGTTTTAGCGCTTGGCGTAATGGGCATTGCCGTTAAAATCATTTTAAAAAAAAACGGACGGATTGAAGGCACTTGTGCCAGTTTAAATCCCGAAACCAATCCTGATAACAAACCTTGCTCGTTTTGCGGACGAACCCGAGAAGAATACGAAGGCAACTGCGACCACGAATTGCACCGTCAAATAGCCGAAGAAAAAGCCAAAGGCGACTTGACTAAATTTTTTGAAACCTTGCATAAAAATTAAATGAACGTGGGGCAGTTGGTGATTTTTGGTTTGTTTTTATTGTTTTCACTTAGCTTATTATGTTATTATTTGTGTATTTTCAAAGCTTTATTAAGCTATCGACAGTTTATAAAAACCAACTCCGGTTTACCGGTCTCAATTATCATTTGCGCCAAAGATGAAGCCGGAAATCTTGCTAAATTTTTACCTGAAATTTATCGTCAAAATTATCCGGAATTTGAAGTGGTTTTGATAGATGACCGGTCTATCGATGACACTTTTGATGTGATGCAAGATTTCAAAGAGCGTTTTCCCGATAAAACCCGATTGGTTAAAGTCAATTTTAATGACGATGAACGGCTGCGCGGTAATAAAAAATACGCCTTAACCTTAGGGATTAAAGCTGCCAAATATCCCTATCTGCTCTTTACCGATGCCGATTGTCGTCCGGCATCTGCAAATTGGATACAACAAATGGTACAAAAGTTTAGTGATTCCAAACAATTGGTTTTGGGTTATGGTAAATACCAAGCACAAACCGGTTTTTTAAACAAACTCATCCGTTTTGAAACCGTACAAACCGCCTTGCAATATGTTTCGTATGCTCTTAAAGGCATGCCGTATATGGGAGTTGGCAGAAACTTGGCTTACACCAAAGATTTATTTATGGAAAATAACGGCTTTTACAGCCATTTGGACATTCTGTCAGGTGATGATGACTTGTTCGTTAACGAAGTAGCCACCGCAAACAATACCGCTGTTTGCTTACATCCGGATAGTTTTACAATATCTAAACCCAAACAAAGTTTTGGCGATTTTGTTCGGCAGAAACGCCGTCATATCGGAACGGCGCAATATTACCGCTTTAAACATCGTTTGCTATTGGCGTGGTATTATCTCAGTTTGTCAGGATTTTGGCTAACCGCAATTGTCTTATTGCCCATGCCATATCAATGGCAAATTGTTTTAGGCATTGTTTTTGTAAGATTGGCAACGGCTTGGTATATCAATTATAAAGTCAACAAACAATTACAAGAGTTCGGATTAAACTTTTGGTTTCCGCTTTTGGAAATTAGTTTGATGCTCACGCAATTTTATATTTTTATTTTGAATCTGTTTAAAAAACCGGTGAATTGGACCAAGTAAACAAACATATTAAAGCAGCACTTAAAGGCAAACAATCGGCTTTTGACTATTTGCTCAATCGCTATTGGAATGATGTGTTTCGTTTTCAAAAATCCCGAATTTACAATCAAAATGATGCAGAAGATATTACCATTCAGACCTTTGCCAAAGCATTTGACAATCTGAAACAATTCAATCCGAAATATGATTTTAAAAATTGGCTTTTGATGATGTCCAAGC
>JALVEJ010000058.1 GCA_027031025.1 Flavobacteriales bacterium
TCCAAACCAAATATAAGGTTAAAATAATATGTTTAATCCGTTTTAACAAATTTAATAAGCTGTTGATTTTTAACAGTTTGCAATTGCATAAAATACACCCCGGAAGCCAACCCGGATATATTTAAGGTATTGCCGGTTATATAATGTCTTTGTTGTATCACCAATTGTCCGGCAGTATTATATATCATAACATTTATATCTTGCTTTTCCCCCGCTAAAATATGCATTTCATCATGAATTAGGTTGCCTTCGGACAAATAAAATTCCGAAGTTGCTTCCAAATCGTCAACACCCAAAGCAACCGGTGTTTCCAAACTCAAAACTACCGGTAAATGATCGCTCATATTATACAAATGTTGACGCAAACTCAAATCATAAGTGCTACCCTGACAATAAGAACTATTGATTGCTTTGTTAAAACACGTGCCGTTGTTTCCATAAACGGCGTAAGAGTTTGTAACATAATGCAACACGGGGCTATTCATCAAATTGCTTGACAACATAATAAAATCAAAACGGTCATCTAAACCGCCACCAACAAAATCATTTTCTGACACGGCGTGCGTCGATTGGGTATGAATGTCTTTAAAGTTGATGTTATTGTGCCAACTTCCGGGGCGGTTAACCGGATCATGAAACACAATCGCATTATTGGGATTAATTAATCTTTGATATGCCGCTTCATTGGCATTGTAAAGATTAAAATCGCCTGCTAAAATAACAAAATGCCCCGCCGGAATGTTGGACAAATCATTAATTAACACATTGACCATATCTTCCCTTGTTTGTGGGTCACCGTTGTAATTTCCGGCTTTTAAATGACTGACATAAATATCTAAATACAAAGCATCTGCCGGATTCTCCGCTTTTAATTTGAGTGTATAATGATTGATGTCTCTGATGTATGTGACCAGATAGGTTTCATTGACCAATTCAAATTTATGTTTGTTAAAATACATCATTTGTTGCAAAGGATAACTACCGGAATGGTTATAGGTAAAATAAGAACTGTCGTAATATTGTGTTCCTAAACAATAGTTCAAAATTTCATCCGCACCGGTCTCGTCTTCAATTTCACAAGCCATAAATATATCCGGCTGATAAGAATTTAAGATGTATCGCAATTCATCTTTTCTGTCTGTTCCAGTAGCAGATGGATAACCTAATAAATTGTAACTCATTAATTTAAGTTGCGTTTGCGCCTCTATCTTAAAGATGAAGAGTACTATCCATAGTATGTTAAAATAAAGTTTCATTTGTTTGTTGATGAATTGTTTGTTTGTTTATTTGAGAATGCGGTTATTTGATTTAGAGCGCTTTGATACATTACTCTCTTCGTTTGGAATACTCAGAGACCTTTGACTCTGCTTCAATGACCGGTGACTTCGATACATTCCGACTTTAGACGGAACACTCAGTCACCTACCATAACAGGTCGCTGAGTGATCCCGATGATAATCGGGTATCGAAGCGGCACCCTTTTAACTCTTTACTTCCGGTTACTGAACTAGCCAAAGTGTCAGCTTTTAACTCATTAGAAATTCGGACTCAGATGCCGCTTTTTATAAAAATCGACAATAATTTTCACCACTTCGTCCACATCATCGGTCAAATGGATTAAATCTAAATCTTTTGGGCTGATATATTGGTATTCATCAAGCAATTTGGTTTTGAGCCATTCAATCAAACCGCTCCAAAATTTGGTATCGAACAAAATGACCGGAAATTTTTCAATTTTTTTGGTTTGTATCAGAGTCAAGGCTTCAAATAATTCATCAAGCGTTCCAAATCCGCCCGGCATCACAATAAAAGCTTGTGCATATTTGACAAACATGACTTTTCTAACAAAAAAATATTTAAAATCTACCAATTTGTCAGGGTCTATATACGGATTGGCTTCTTGTTCAAAGGGCAAAACAATATTTAATCCGGCAGATGCGCCTTTGCCTTTCTGCGCACCTTTATTGGCCGCTTCCATAATACCCGGACCGCCTCCCGTTATGATTCCAAAACCTTCTTTGGCTAGTTTTTTGGCTATTTTTTGGGCAATTTTGTAATGTTCTGCATCTTTCTTAGTCCTTGCCGAACCGAAAATGGTAACCGAAGGACCTATTTTATTCATTTTTTCAAAACCTTCTACAAATTCCGACATCACTTTAAATATTTGCCATGAATCATTGGTTTTGATACTATTCCAATCTTTTTGTTTTCTCTTTGCAATCATAATCTTTCTTTTTTAAACGAACTGCTAATTTAGAATATTTTTTAGTGATTATTGATACTCATATGTTAAATTTGCATAAAAAAACCACCGGTATCGGTGGAATTTAAAGAAATAAAGAGTTGAATTAGTTATCATTTCAACTGCCTATCACACTAGATTATTATCGGAAAAATCTATAATTTTATATTCAAACCTTGCAATATTAACCTGTCAAATAGATACATTGATTTATAAAGCTTCTATTTTATCCAACAGGCTTTTTACGGATTGGTTAAGTTCTTCATCTAACTTTTTAAAATAAGCTTTTTTATCCTTAGCTTTTCTTCCATCATGAATTTTTTTATAAAAATCCTCATAAGTAGCAACCGCTTCTTCTATAATAGTTTCTGCTTTATCATTATCCACATCCGGTTTAAGAAGTTGTTTATAGTTAACTTCGTCAATTACTTCGCCGAAAATATAGTTGATGTCTTTTTTCAAATCTTTTATACTTGCCATAATATTATTTATTTTACAATTTTTCATGCAAATTTACGGAAAAAATATGAGTTATAAATGTGTCAATATTAAAATTACTTAGCTTATGGACAAAAAGTTCTTTTAAAAAGAATAACAAATATGCCGTTTTTTTCTTAAATTTGTAAGCATCCAAAATAATTCAATTTTATGTCAGAAAACACATTTCAAAACACTTCAAAATTAAGCTTTGAAGATTTTAAAAAGGAAGTTTTAAACGATTACCGTTTGGCTTATACCAGTCGAATCATGAGCATTGACGGACGCAAAGAGGTTTTGTCCGGACGAGGAAATTTTGGTATCTTTGGTGACGGAAAAGAGTTACCCCAAATTGCCTGGGCAAAGTTTTTTAAAAACGGCGACTTCCGTTCGGGCTATTACCGCGATCAAACTTTTATGCTAGCCATTGACGAATTAACACCGGAACAATTTTTTGCAGCCATTTACGGCCATAATGATATTCGGTTTGAGCCACATTCAGCTGGAAGACAAATGAACAATCACTTTTCAACCCATAGTTTGGATGAAAATGGTGAATGGAAAAATTTAATGCAACAAAAAAACAGCAGTCCTGATGTTTCTTCAACGGCAGCTCAAATGCCTCGTTTGCTAGGATTGGCACAAGCTTCCAAAGTTTATCGCCACTTGGAAAATTTACCTGAAAACGCTGAAAAATTCACAAACAATGGCAATGAAATAGCTTGGGGAACAATTGGTAATGCCAGTACTTCCGAAGGGCATTTTTGGGAAACGATGAATGCTGCGGGCGTCATGCAAGTGCCGCTTATTATGCAAGTTTGGGATGATGAATATGGCATATCCGTCCATGCCAAACACCAAACAACCAAAGAAAATATTTCTGAAATCATGAAAGGCTTTCAACGGGATGAAAAAGGCAATGGATTTGAAATATTTACCGTCAAAGCTTGGGATTATCCGGCATTAATAGAAACCTATCAAAAAGCCGAAAAAATTGCCCGAGAAGAGCATGTCCCGGTTTTGATTCATGTGCAAGAATGCACCCAACCAACCGGACATTCCACTTCCGGTTCTCATGAACGTTATAAATCTAAAGAGCGTTTACAATGGGAACAAGATTTTGACGGCATCAAAAAAATGCGCGAATGGCTTATAGAAAATAACATTGCTGATGCCGAAACTTTGGATAATCTGGAAAAAGAAGTCAAGAAACAAGTTAAAGATGCCCGCAAAAAAGCTTGGGCGGATTATACAGCTCCAATGAAAGCCGAAAAATTGGAATTGTTACAAGTGTTAGACCAAATTTTAAAAGAAAGTCCAAATAAAAATGCTATTTTAGAACTTAGAAATCAATTGGCGCAAAATAAAGAACCCAAACGTTCCGATATATTAAAAATTGCCCGTCAAGTTCTAAGATACTTACCTAAAGACAATACAAATAACAAAAAATTATTAGCTGATTGGATTAAAAACTACCGTGAAAAAAATCAACCGCGTTTCAGTAAATATTTGTTTAGCGAAGGAGATAAAAAAGCCGTAAATATCAAAGAAGTTAAACCGCAATATGATCCTGATGCCCCTATGGTTGACGGTCGAATTGTCTTGCGTGATAATTTTGAAAAACTCTTTGAAAAATATCCGGAACTACTGATTTTCGGTGAAGATAGTGGTAAAATCGGTGATGTCAATCAAGGTTTGGAAGGTTTGCAGGAAAAATTCGGAGAAATTCGAATTGCCGACACCGGTATCCGAGAAGCAACAATTGTAGGACAAGGTATTGGATTGGCAATGCGTGGCTTACGTCCCATTGCCGAAATTCAATACTTAGATTATATCCTTTACGGCTTACAGACCATGAGCGACGATTTAGCAACTGTTCACTTTCGTAGCTTCGGACGACAAAAAGCACCGGCAATTATCCGAACA
>JALVEJ010000059.1 GCA_027031025.1 Flavobacteriales bacterium
TCGGGAAGTTTATACTTACAATGATTATGTTACTATGCAAGATCAAGTCATAACACAACAGCACGACACCATTAATTTTGCCGGTATCCCTGCACATTTATACACTTTTACCAATACTGATTTAGGTGAGTCATTTAATTTTACAGCCAAAGTCAATAAGAATTTCGGTAAGGGCTTACGAACCAGCTTAGCTTACAACTTTAATATTTCCAATGATGCCAATTCTATTGAAGCGGAAATTACCGGTGATGCCTTTATGCGTAATCCGGCTTTGGGTAATGTCAATAAAGAACGTTTGGCGCCTTCACTTTATGGTGACAAACACCGTTTTGTGGGCTTTACCAGCAAAGAATGGAAATATGGTCGCGACAAACAATGGAGCACCACGCTTGCTGCTGTTTACGAATGGGCTAAAGGCGGACGCTTCTCATATACATATGCCGGTGATATCAACGGAGATGGATCTAACCTGAACGATTTGATATATATTCCAAAACAAGATGAATTAGACGATATGTATTTCAGTGGAACTCCGGCTGAACAACAGTTGCAAAAAGATGCTTTTGAAGCCTATATCAACCAAGATGATTACTTGAGTACGCACCGTGGACAATATATGGAACGTTATGCCATATTGAGCCCTTGGAGAAGTAAAATAGATTTGAAATTAACCCAATCTTATCACTTAAAAGGGGCGCAAAGAATTCAATTTAACTTGAATATTTTAAACTTAGGCAACTTATTGAGAAGTGATTGGGGTGTGGTCAAATTACCGACTAACAAACAACCCATAGGTGTCAGTTTCTCTGATGTTGATGGTGACGGTAATGACGACCCTGTATATACTTTTGATACCAGCTTAAAACAAACCTTCTACAACGATTACAGCTTACGTTCGCGTTGGCAAGTACAAGCCGGTTTGCGGTATATTTTTTAAAAAATAAATTAATCTTTTTAATATTAAAGAAGCTGCCTTTTAGGTGGCTTCTTTTTTTTGGCATATTTATTGAAATGCCCTAATTAAAAAATATATATCTTTGCAAAACTATGATGGTAGAAATCTTTAAATCTAAAATTCATCGTGTAAAAGTAACCGGTGCCGAATTGGACTATATCGGTAGTATAACAATTGATGCCGATTTGGTCGATGCCGCCAATATGATAGAAGGTGAAAAAGTTCAGATTGTCAATGTGAACAACGGTGAGCGTATTGAAACTTACATCATTAAAGGGAAACGCGGTAGTGGAGAAATTACTCTAAACGGACCGGCAGCGCGTAGGGTCCAAAAAGGCGATGTTATCATTATTATTTCTTACACTTGGATGGAAATGGCAGACGCTAAAAAATTTAAGCCTACCATTATTTTCCCCGATACTGAAACCAATTTGTTAAAATAAAGTTGAAGAAGGCACTTAAAATCATATTACCCCTTTTGATAGGTGCCGCTATCCTATATTATTATTTATCGGGCTTTACAGATCAACAACTACTTGAGATTTGGAACAGCATCAAACATGCCGACTATAAATGGTTAGTCTTATCATTGATTTTAGGTTTGTTGAGTCATATTATAAGAGCTTACCGGTGGAATTATCTCTTGGAAACTTTGGATTATCACCCGCGTAAAGTCAATTTGGTTTTGACCGTTGGCTTATCCTATTTGTTAAACTTAGTAGTACCACGAGCCGGCGAAATAGGTAGAGCAGCCACTTTGGCCAAATATGAAAAAGATATCCGTTTTGACAAAGCTTTCGGGACGATTGTTGCCGAGCGCATGGCTGATTTATTTTTTTTAGCTTTATTTATGCTTACCGCATTATTTTTGCAGTTTGATTTAATATATGAATTGCTTGCCCCTAAATTACCTAAAAGTCCGCTTTTACTGACACTTGAAATACTAGGATTTATTCTGTTACTTATTGGCTTCTTAAAATGGGCACAGCATGCCAAGAATCCCTTGATTCTTAAAATAAAAAGTTTTATCAACGGTTTATTGCAAGGCATGAATAGTATTTTGGCCATGCCGCATAAATGGTGGTTTATCTTACAAACCGTCATTATTTGGTTTTTATACCTAGCCATGTTTTGGGTGGTTCTTTGGGCATTTCCCGAAACCGAAAATTTGGGCATTGATGCCGTTTTAGTAGCATTTATAGCCGGTAGTATTGCTATGGTTATATCAAATGGCGGCTTCGGGGTTTATCCTGTGTTTGTAGCTGAAGCCTTGTTGTTATACGGCATTTCCAAGGAAGCCGGAATGGCTTTTGGCTTGTTGATGTGGACGACGCAAACTTTATTAGTGATACTTTTCGGGTTGATTTGTATGATATTGTTGCCAGTTTACAACAAAAATCTTCGTTAATCAAATGAAATAAGTATTTTAATAAACGAAAAAGTGGTTTTAATCAATTTATATTGCTTTAGCTTTTTGAACATAATAGTTTTGTCTTCATAACATTAAAAACATGTATTATGAAAACAAAACTACTTTTTATCTTAGGATGCATTTTTTGGTATGTACAAATGTTCTCGCAATCTAACCGGATTGTTGATAGAATTATCCATTTTGACCAATTTGTTAAACATCTGCAAAGCAGACAGGTTAATACCGCTACTATCCGGTTAGATAGTATCACAAGAAAAAATTATGATGCTGTCAATAGTGTTTATAATTTAAGTTCTATGGACATATTTTTGTTTGACAGTAATAATTTGAATACAGAGTATTCTTTTAATATTTGGGATGTCAACAATAGTGTGCTTTTTCAACAAGGTAAAACAGAATATGTTTTTAACGCTTCGGGGATGATTTCTTCTAAAACTGATTATTATTTTGATTCAAGCCTAAATGTGATGGTGCCAAGTCAGAAACATTTATATACTTATAATGCATCAGGACAAGTAATTGAGATGCTAAGCCAACAATATGATACAGCGAGTTCGCAGTTTGTCAATCAAGATAAAGAAATTTATACCTATGCACAAACTACCGACCCCAAACCTAATTTGGTAAATATCTATCAATGGGATACTGCTAATGCTACATGGATAGATGATAAGCGAGGTACTATAACCTATAATAGTAATTTCCAATTTACAGATATTATCATTGAAGCCAAAGATATTTCTAATAATACTTGGGTTAATTCTTTTCATTATATTAGAAATTATGATGCTAATTTCCGTTTATTAGAGCATCTCATGCAACAATGGCAAAGTAACGCTTGGGTTAATGTCAGAAAGAAGTCGGTGTCATATACATCTATGGCAAATTATGACGAAATTGTTATCGAAAACTTTAATTGGGATAGCGTCAACAGTTCTTGGGCTATAAATGATAAACACATTGAACATGTTGATAGTAATAATAATATTTTACAAGAAGAATATTATTACTGGGATAGTTTAAACAGCCAATTATTTGGTTCTAATAAATTAGTTTATAACTATAACACTAATGACATTGAAGTAGATTACTATATGTGGGACAGTCAGACACAAAATTGGTCATCTGATATTTTGTCAAAATATGTGTTTAACTATGATATGTCTGTTCCTAAGAGTGATTTAATATTACCTTATTATTTAACACCTTCCGGTTTACCTACTGATACTTTATTTGAAACCGGAATACCGGCTTTTGATGGTTTGAATCATAAGCTGTTGTCAAAAGAATTTTTCAGCAGAGCAACGGCTTCTGACCCTTGGAGTCCGGTATTTAAAAAAATATATAACTATACCGATACGTCGGTAAGTATAGAGGATCATCGTCAAATTACAGCCAAAGTTTATCCCAATCCGTTTAGTGATCATATCCGTTTTGAGGTGGCTTCTGACACTTATTCCCTTAATCTATTTGATTTAAATGGCAGATTGCTTTTCGCTGCCGACTTAAACGCCAATGAATCTGTAAATTTGTCATTCTTAAATAAAGGTATTTATATTTATAAAGTCCAAACGAACCAAGGCGTTGCCTCTGGAAAAATCATTAAAAAATAAATTCTGTTGTTTGTGTTGTTTTTTGTGTTTGTTCTTTTAGTTGCTGCTTTAAAAACCGGATTTTGTTATGTTAAAATCCGGTTTTTAATGTTTTTTTAGAGTATAATTTTTGTAAATTTGAAACATTTAAAGAAGCATGAAAAATGAAATATAATTATAAAAAAACCGATATTTCTTATCGTAAACGCGGGGAAGGTCCGGTTGTGATATTGGTTCACGGATTTTTAGAAAATCAAAAAATGTGGGACGATGTCGTTCAAAGTTTAATAGATTCACATCAGGTTTTTACTATTGATTTATTAGGTCATGGTGACAGCGACGGCTTATGTGACATTCACACTATGGAACAACAAGCCATGCTTATCAATGATTTGATGCAGCGGCAAAAGATTATGAAAGCAACGCTTATCGGGCATAGTATGGGCGGCTATGTGAGTTTGGCTTTTGCCGAAATGTTCCCTGAAAAAGTGGCGGGTTTGGGTTTGTTAAATTCTCATCCTTTTGCTGATAATGCCGAAAAACAAGAAGCGCGTGAACGGGCAATAAAAACCGTTCAACGACATTATGAAGCTTATGTCAAAGCGGCTATTCCCAGTTTTTTTGCGCCGGATAATCGTGAAAAATATCGTGATGAAATAGCAAAATTAGTCAAAGAAGCCTTAAAAATGTCACCGGAAAATATCATTGCAGCCTTAAAAGGTATGAAACTACGCAAGGATCGTTCAGATTTGTTTTGCACAAGACAGCAATATCCGAAACTTTGGATAATCGGCAAAAAAGATCCACTCATCGATTTGGAAAAAATCAGAGATTTGGCAGCGCATTGCCAAGGAACCGATTATATAGAACTGAGCGAAGGTCATATGTCATATATTGAAAACAAAACCGAGATGCCGGCAGTTATCAAAAGATTTTTACAACGAAATAACCTATAAGAGCATTATGATTCTTGGATTTTTTTCAAGACTTGAATACGGTTCTTAACATCCAGTTTCATATAAATATTTTTGATATGACTTTTGACCGTGTTTTTGGAAATAAACATTTTATCGGCAATTTGTTCATTGGTATAACCTTCGGCTATCAGCTTCAAAACATCTATCTCGCGTTTGGTTAAGTCCATTTCTTTGAGTTTGGTATCGATATCTATTTTTGGTTGTCCCTTTTGTTGCATTTGTTCTTCAAGCTCTTTGATTTGTAACACATATTTTTGTATTTCCGAATTTTTTTGCTCCAATTCCAAATCCTTATTTTTACGTCGCAAACTAAAAAACAGATATAAAAATATTAGCATGAACAAACTGAAAACCGCAATCCCGATCATCATCCAAAAATTACGTTGAGAGGCTTTTGCTTCTTGGGCTTTTTCGTAAGCCAATTGCTTTATTTTTTCGTCTTTTTCTTTGGTTTCGTATAATATTTGCGTGCTGATTATACTGTTTTTGGCACTGACATTAACAATACTGTCGTGAAATTTTTTGGCTAAAATATGTGCTGATAAAGCAGATTTGTAATCTTTTAATACCGAATAATATTGCACCAGTGCCTCATAACCCAACGAAATATTTTCTTTTGATTTGATGGACTTGGCAATTTGTAATCCAATATCAATATCTTGTTTGGCTTGTTTAAATTTTTTGAAAGCCAATTTTGACAAACCCCGGTTGATATAAGAGTTGGCAACATATCGTTGAATATTTTGTTTTTCCAGAATAGGAATGGCTAAATTGTAATAAAAAATGGCTTTGACAAAGTCTCCTTTGTTTTTGTACAAATAACCTAAAAGATTATATTCGATACCCGGTTCTTTATACCGGTAAATATTTTTGGCAATTGATAAGGATTTTTTTAAATAATATTCAGCCGAATCATATTGTTTGATATAAATATAAGCTTCACCAATATTGGCATAATTATATTCTTGCCCGCGCAAATTTTTATTTTTGAGTTCAATCTCCAACGATTTTTTAAAATAAAACAATGCTTTATCATATTCTTCCGTATTGACAAAAACATTTCCAATACCATTGAGAATTCTGGCAGCTTGCGCTTCATTTCTATTTTTTTTAGCCAAGTCAAGTCCTTGCATATAATATTTGTATGCTGTTTTGTCATCATTGAGTTTTCTGAGAGAAACGCCCAAATTGTTCAACACAATCATTCGTAACATGGTATCTTGGCTGTTTTCTAAAAATCCTAAGGCGCGTTTGTAATATTCTACGGATTTTAAAAAATGATTATCTTTTCTGGCCATATAGCCTTTGGCATTGTAAGCATTAGCAATACCATTGATGTCATAAATTTTTTCAGCGGTTTCAAGTGCCTTTTCTACAAAGTCGGGGCGGGTATATCCGGCTGATTTGTTTAGTTGAATCAACGTATCAACTTTTTGATGAGAATTGGGCATTTTTATGATGCCGGCATATATACTATCCCAATCTTTTTGTTGCGCGATTCCGGAGTAAAAAATCCAAAAAAATATGACAAATAAATACGTTTTTTGCCGGCTCATAATTACTGTGTTGTGTGTTCAAAATTAATAAAAATAATCCGTTTTGCAATTTTTATTTTATCTTTATAGAAACTTTTGAGGCAAGCCAATGAATATAGAATTGTTAAAAAAAGAAATTCAATACAAAGCTGTCCGGTCGAGTAAACCCGGCGGACAACATGTTAACAAAGTGTCAAGTAGCGTGCGGTTGTCTTTTGACTTGAAAAATTCAAAAGCTCTTAATACATACGAAAAAGACATCTTAACCGGCAAATTGCAACACCGGCTAACCAAAGAAGGGATTTTAATAATAAAAGTTGAAACCTCACGGAGTCAACATTTTAATAAGAAGGCGGCTTGGCAACAATTGGTACTATTGCTTGAAAAGTCTTTGAAACAACCTAAAAAACGACTTAAAACCAAACCTAAAAAATCGGCTGTTTTAAAGCGTTTACAAAGTAAAAAACAACACAGCCTAAAAAAGCAAAACAGGCGAAAAGATTTTTTGCGCTAATACCAAAAGGAATTGTATTTTAGTCCAAAATAAATTGGAATATTTTTTTTCTGTATCAAGGCAAAAAACACAGTTATAGCCGTAGCTATAACGAGTATTTTTAACGAAGATACAGGTAAAAAGAAATGATTTATTGGACTAATATATAGTTGTTTTTGGTATAAACTTGGCGGATATGCCCTGCGTGAGGGATTGCAGTGGCAGCTTGCCGAAAAAAATACATGACAAAAATCACGGCTTTTGCAGCGACCGCAGGAAGCTCGTAAAAGCTGTAGATTTTTTATGTATTTTTAAGGCAACTATAACGAAAAGCCCGGTGCCGTACAAGTAGAGCGGATTTTTAGCGGTGGAAAACTTGTGCGGGACACGCCCAAAATATTAAAGTTTGAAAATCAAGATATTACAACATATTAAAAAACATCCTTGGCGTTACTTTTTGGCTTTGACGGCTTTGGTTTGGTTTTGGTTCAGTTTGCCTAAACCTTTGTTTAAGGTGCCGTATGCGACGGTTTTATATAGCCGTGATGGTGAATTGGCAGGGGCGCAAATTGCCAAAGACGGACAGTGGCGATTTCCGCTTTCGGATAGTTTGCCCGAGAAGTATAAGCAATGTGTGGTTGCTTATGAAGATGCGTATTTTTACAAACATCCTGGGGTGAATCCGGTGTCGTTGGTCAAGGCGTTGTATCAAGATATTAAAGTAGGCAAAATAGTACGGGGCGGTAGCACCTTGACCATGCAAGTGATGCGGATGGCGCGCGGTAACCGGTCGAGAAATTTATATCAAAAACTGATAGAAATGATTTTGGCTTTGCGCTTGGAATGTTCTTATAGCAAAGACGAGATTTTAAACTTGTATGCGTCGCATGCACCTTTTGGGGGGAATGTCGTGGGCTTGGAAGCAGCGGCTTGGCGTTACTACGGGCGTGCGCCCACGCAACTCTCATGGGGCGAAACGGCGACTTTGGCGGTGTTGCCTAACGCACCGACACTCATTTATCCGGGGAAAAATCAGCAAGTTTTGAAACGAAAACGCGATGCGTTGTTGGATAAATTGCTTAAAAACCATGTGATAGACAGCATGACTTGCCGTTTGGCAAAAGCCGAAGCTTTACCGCAAAAGCCACAGCGCTTACCGCGATGGGCACCGCACTTGCTCGATAAGTCAGTTAAGGACATGCATGCCGGTGAACGTATATATAGTAGTTTAGATTTGAATTTGCAAAAGCAAGTAGAACAAATTCTGCGACAACATTACGGCTATTTATCATCTAATAAGATTTATAATGCCGGTGTATTGGTTGCCGATGTAGAAACCGGACAAATATTGGTTTATGCCGGGAATATACCCGAAGATGTACAGCCCCCCAATCAATCGGTGGATATGATTACGGCACCGCGCAGCACGGGCAGTATTTTAAAACCCTTTTTGTATGCATGGGCATATAAAGATGGCGTGATTTTGCCCAATAGTTTGCTCAAAGATATTCCGACGCAAATAGCGGGTTACCATCCAAGGAATTATAATAAATCTTATGACGGCGCCGTGCCGGCAAGTGATGCCTTGGCGCGTTCACTCAATATTCCGGCTGTGCGTTTACTGCGAACTTACGGATTGCAAAAATTTAGAGACCAATTGCAAAATCTGCATTTGTCGCATATTGATAAACCGGCGGATTACTACGGACTAACCTTAATATTGGGCGGTGCCGAAACCAGTTTGTGGGATATAACCGGCAGTTATGCCGCTATGGCTCGCGTTCTCAAACATTATAATACAAGTGGCGGTTATAATCCTACGGATTATTTTTCGCTGACTTATTTGCCGGTAAAACGGCGCTTTGAACCAAAAGCGGAAGCGGATTTGTTTGGGGCGGATAATATCTGGTTTACGTTAAAGCCCTTGTCCGATAAAGACCGACCCATGGAAGGCGATGATTGGAATATTTACCGGTCAGCTCAAAAGATTGCATGGAAAACCGGTACCAGTTTCGGGCATCGTGATGCTTGGTGTATCGGACTTACGCCACGTTATGTGGTAGGCGTTTGGGTGGGAAATGCCACGGGCGAAGGGCGTCCGGGTTTAACCGGTACACGCTCGGCAGCGCCTTTGATGTTTGAAGTGTTTAAACGACTGCCTTCAAGTCAGTGGTTTGAGCAGCCTTTGCAAGCCATGCAACAGGCAAAGGTTTGCCGGCAAAGCGGCTATTTGGCATCGCCGCAGTGTACAGATGTTGAGATTGCCTATATTCCACAAAATGGTGAGCGTAGTGCTGTCTGTCCGTATCATAAAATAGTGCATTTGAACAAAGAAGGAACTAAACGGGTGAATTCGTCTTGCTATAATGTGGCTGATATGACCAACAAAAGCTATTTTGTATTGCCGCCGGTTATGGCGTGGTATTACAAACAAAAACATCCGGAATACAGAGAACTACCGCCTTGGGCGCCGGATTGTCAACCGGATGATGACCGGTCATTGGCATTGATTTATCCTAAAAAAGGTATCAAAATTTTTATTCCGAATGATTTTGGTAACCGGCGTCAAAAAATCGTTTGTAAAGCGGTGGATCAAAATCCGGATGCTAAGGTTTATTGGCATTTGGATAATGAATTTGTCCAATTGACGCGCGTTAAACATCAAATAGAGATTTTTGCGAAGCCGGGAAAACACCGTTTGACACTGGTTGATGATGCCGGACACCGTATAGTTTGTCAGTTTGAGGTTAGCGGGAAATAGATTAGGTTGACCTTTTTGTTTTCTTTAAAATTTATTGGTTTAGATAATAAGAATCAATGCTATTGACTTCGGTCGGATATTGTTGTATCTTTGCCGGATATTAATCAAAAAAATTAGAAAGAATATGTCATTAATTGGAGTATCAAAATTTGAAGCTTTTTTTAGAAAAGCAGGTAGTTTGGACATTGACAAATCAGATGTAAGAAGAATTTACGATTTTACAAATGAAGTCATTTACAGATTACTCACAGTAGGGATGAAAAACGCTTCTTTAAACGGGAGAGATGTATTATGGTATACCGATTTACCCATTACCGAAGGTTTAGAAGCGCAAATTCAAGAGTTTAGAGAGCTCAATGAAGAATTGGATTTGGAAGGTATTTTAGAGGCAATTACTAAAATGCCGCCATTGAAATTGGCTATCGGTGAAGATGTTGAGCAAGAATTGCCCAATATTGCCGGTGGTATTTTAATTGCTTTAATCAAAACCTTCAAAACCTTGGAGCCTAAACTCAAAAACCCTCAAACTGCACATTGGGAAAGAGCTAAAGCTATTTTTGAAACTTTGTTGTAATGACTGTTTCAAACTAATTTATAGCCAAAGCGCCTTGTGTGCTTTGGCTTTTTAATAAAAATATCAAAAACATGGAAACAAACAATTTACCCGAAGGCTTATATGCCAAAATCAAAACGAACAAAGGCGATATTTTAACCAAATTAGAATATGAAAAAACACCCGGAACCGTTGCTAATTTTGTAGCTTTGGCCGAAGGCAACCATCCTGAGGTTGCCCAGGCGCATAAAGGCAAAAAATATTATGACGGATTGACGTTTCATCGTGTCATTGACAATTTTATGATACAAGGTGGTGACCCGACCGGAACGGGAGCCGGTGGTCCCGGATATAAATTTGATGATGAAATTCACCCCGACTTGAAACATGATAGTGCCGGTGTATTATCTATGGCAAATGCCGGACCGGGCACGAACGGCAGTCAGTTTTTTATCACTCACGAGGCAACGCCTTGGTTAGACGGTAAACATACGGTTTTTGGTAAAGTGCTTGAAGGACAAGATGTGGTAAACAGCATAGCACAAGGCGACCAAATTGAAAATGTTGAGATCATCAGAGTGGGGGATAAAGCCAAAGCTTTCAATGCTCCGGAGGAATTTACAAAATTTAATAATGCCAAAGCCGAAAGAGAACGTAAAGCCAAAGAAGCCGCCGAAACTGCCCTTAATAAATTAGCCGAAGGATTTGAACAAACCCAATCGGGCTTGCGATACAAAATTATGCACAAAAGCAACAGCGGTAAAAAACCGGAAAAAGGCAAAAATGTGGCGGTTCATTATGTCGGTAAATTGGCTGATGGTACTGTATTTGACAACTCTTATGGCCGTGGAGAACCCATTGAATTTCCGATAGGCGTGGGTTATGTTATTCCCGGTTGGGACGAAGGTATTCAGCTCTTGGAAGAGGGCGATAAAGCCACTTTTGTTATTCCGTCATATTTGGCTTATGGCGAATCCGGTGCCGGCGGTGTAATTCCGCCTAATGCCAATCTGGTTTTTGATGTGGAGTTGGTGAAAGTGGATTAACATATCCTGCTTTCTTTAATATTCTATATTTAGTCAAAAAAATAGTGCAAGAGCCTGTTCCGGAATCTAATCTCCGGACAGGCTTTTGTAGTTCGTGCCTGTAAGTAATCTATTGAAATGACATAAATATTATGAATGATTTATGGTTTGAATTTGAAACCGGATACTACTATTGAAAAACTTTCAACTTTTAAGTTTAACTTTCAACTCAAAATTGTATATTTGATGACCGAATTTTAAACTCAACACACGTGGAAACGTATCATATGATAGACGACAAATTCCTAAATCTCAATGATTTATGGCAGATCTTTTCGCAAAATAAAAAACTGAAACTTTCCGTAAAAAGCCGTGAAAAGATTGTAAAAGCCCGCCGGTTTCTCGACCAAAAAATAAAATCGTCCAAAAGACCTTTGTATGGGATCAATACCGGTTTCGGTGCTTTGCACAATATCAAAATTGACGATAGTCAAATCAACCAATTACAAGAAAATTTGGTCAAAAGTCATGCTTGTGGTATTGGTGAACCTGTGCCTGATGACATTGTTAAATTGATGTTATTGCTCAAAATTTTATCCTTGTCCAAGGGACATTCGGGCGTGCAACTCAAAACCGTCGAATTACTTATCAATTTTTATAACAACGATATTCTACCGGTGGTTTACAAGCAAGGTTCGTTAGGTGCTTCGGGCGATTTGGTGCCTTTGGCACACTTGTCTCTGCCTTTAATGGGAGAAGGCGAGGTAAGCTATCAAAATCAAATTTATTACGGAAAAGAGATTTTAAACAAATTTGATTGGCAACCGGTCAAATTGCAGGCGAAAGAAGGTTTGGCGCTGCTCAACGGTACGCAATTTATGTCGGCATATGGCGTGTATAATTTGTTTGCGACAAAAAAATTACTATATATTGCCGATCTTATTTCGGCAATCTCGTTAGAGGCATTTAACGGCCGCATTGAACCTTTTGATGCCTTGGTGCAAGATGTCAGACCGCATACCGGACAGATACAAACCGCAGCTTTTTTCCGAGATATTTTAGATGATAGCGAACTTATCAAGCAATCCAAAAAGCATGTGCAAGATCCGTATTCGTTTCGTTGTATACCACAAGTTCACGGTGCTAGCAAAGATGCTGTTGCTTATGTAGAGCAAACGATTATTAATGAGATCAATGCCGTTACAGACAACCCTTTAATTTTTCCCGATGAAGACAAAATAATATCGGGCGGTAATTTTCACGGGCAACCCTTAGCCTTGTCTTTGGATATGTTAGCCATTGCCATGAGTGAAATAGCCAATATTTCTGAACGTCGCACTTATCAACTGATCAGTGGTAAACGCGGATTGCCGGCATTTTTGGTCAATAATCCCGGTTTAAACTCCGGTTTAATGATCCCGCAATACACCTCAGCCAGTGCCGTAAGTCAAAACAAACAATTGGCGACTCCCGCCAGCGTCGATTCCATAGAATCCAGTAACGGGCAAGAAGACCATGTCAGTATGGGTGCCAATGCGGCAACTAAAGCCTATCGTGTTCTCGATAATGTACAAAAAGTTTTAGCCATTGAACTTTTGACAGCCGCACAAGCTTTGGATTTTAGAGAATTGAAAACTTCCGTTTTCTTACAAAATTTTATAGAAACATATCGCAAGGAAGTGCCTTTTATTGAAGAAGATCGCATTTTACAAAAAGATATTGTCAAGTCCATTGCCTTTATCAAGAATATGAGATTGGAGAACATTAGTTAAATACCTTTGAGGCATGATTTACGGTTTCTGTTAATTAAAATTATTAATTACGCAAAGCGCCATATAAAAAATAATTAAAAAACCTTACATTTGTCCTATTAAATTTTAATATTTTGAAAACAAAAACTGCTACAAAAACCCTAATAGACGGCTCTAAACTTATTATCGAATCATTAGTGAGAGCCGGAGCGGATACATTTATTGCGTATCCCATTACACCGTCAAATTGGATGTATAAATATGGCAAACAACGTTTTCCGCAATTTTATGCGGCGCCTGACGAAATTACGACTTTTCAATGGATGGCGGGTATGTCCGCAGCAGGCAGATTGCCGGCAACCTCAAGTGCTTTCCCGGGTATTGCCCTTATGGTTGAAAGTATTAATATGGCGTATGCCATGGAATTACCCATGGTGGTTATATTAACCCAACGTTTAGGTCCTAGCACGGGGTCGGCGACAACAGGAGCACAAGGCGATTTAGCTATCTTAAACGGCATTATTTCAGGGGGGTATCCACTTCCGGTATTTTCACCTTCTAGTTTTGAAGACGCTTGGGAATTGTCTGCCAAAGCCGTCGAAACAGCTGTAAAGTTTCGTACGCCGGTATTCCTCTTAACCTCCAAAGAAATGGTGATGTATCAAAAATCATTTGATTTATCCAATCTGAAACCTGTCAGTAAAGTTGACAGACCTGAACCTAAAATTGAAGGCGATTATTTGCCATATAAAGCCGATGAAAGTTTAGTGCCGCCATTCTTGCCTTTGGGACATGACGAACATTTGGTTCGGATAACCGCATCAACGCATGATGAAGCCGCCAATATCCGTAAAAACGATCCGGAAGCTCTGGCAAATACCAGACGTTTACGTGACAAATTTATCCAACGGATTGATGAACTGACTGCTTATGATTTAGATGAGCAAGATGGTGCAACCGATTTGATTCTAACCTGGGGTATAACGGCTGATGCAGCCCGCGATGCGCTACAAAGTTTACGTCAGCAAAGTCAAAAAGTCGACTTGTTGGTTGTCAAGTCTTTGTTGCCTGTACCACCGGTAATTTATGATATTATTGACCGCTATGACAAGGTTGTGATAGCCGAAGAAAACTTAACCGGTCAATACAAAGAAATTTTATTTGGAAAACGTCCGGAAAAACATATCAAGCAAGTCAATAAAATGGGTAATATGATTCATCCGCAAGAAATCATAGAAGCTGTTTTATCTTAAAAATTAGAAAAATGACAAAAAATCCGAAAACAACTTATTTAACCGATAAAAAATTCCCCTTTTGTCCGGGTTGTGGACATGGAATTTCCATCAATGCTTTAAACAAAGCTTTGCAAGAGCTCAATTACGGACCTAATGATGTTATTGTGGTTAGTGATATTGGTTGTAGCGGTCTGATAGATCCGCTTTTTGCCACTCATACCATTCACGGCTTACATGGGCGTTCACCGGCTTTAGGCTTGGGCGTCGCTATGGGCGTGGCGCAAAAACAAAATAAAAAAGTCATCGCCTTTATCGGTGATGGGGGCGCTACCATTGGTCTGCAACACATTTTAGAAGCTGCCCGTCGCAATGTTGATATGACTTTGATTGTCTTAAATAATTTGCTTTACGGTATGACCGGTGGACAAATCAGTGGTTTGTCAACGCAAAAATTTAAGGAAATAATTGATTTTGAAAAAGATGTGCCACCTTTTGATTTAATACAATTGACGCATGCTTCCGGTGCTCGTTTTGCCGTGAGGGTCAATGCCCCGAATAAAATTAAAGAAACTTTGAAAAAAGCTATTGAAACCGAAGGTTTCTCGATAGTTGAAGCAGCCAGTTTGTGTCCGTCTTACGGAATGAAACGGATGAACGAATTGATGGACGTTATTGAAAAAGAAAATATCTTGGAACATGAGCGTCCGGCAACAAAAATTGTTGACCAACAAACCCGTTCTTTGTTGGAGCAAACCCAAGTGATAGAGCCTAAATATGAAGCCGTATTAAAAGACCGTAAAGGTATTATAATTGCCGGCTCAGCAGGTGGCGGTGCGCAATCGGTTGCACGTTTCTTGGCGATGGCAGGAATGTATGCCGGATTAGATACCACTA
>JALVEJ010000060.1 GCA_027031025.1 Flavobacteriales bacterium
AAGAAATTTTTGAAAGCTATTTGCAACAGCTCAATCCCTTGTTTGAAGGGCGTGATTTTGATGTAACCGAAGAAAATATTCAAGCCCGTATCAGGGGCAATTTATTGATGGCAATTTCTAATAAATTCGGAAATATTTTGCTCAATACCAGCAACAAAAGCGAAATGTCCGTTGGTTATGGTACGCTTTACGGCGATTTGGCCGGCGGACTCTCCGTGATTGCCGATGTGTATAAAACCGAAGTTTATGAATTGGCGCACTATATCAATCGCGATAAAGAGATTATTCCTATCAATACAATACAAAAACCGCCTTCGGCAGAATTACGCCCCAATCAAAAGGACAGCGACAGTTTGCCGGATTATGATATCTTAGATCCAATTTTAAAATTGTATATCGAAGGGCGAAAAGGTCCCAAAGAAATTATAGCACAAGGTTATGATAAAGCATTGGTTGAAAAAATCTTGAAAATGGTCAATCGCAATGAATTTAAGCGACATCAAACCGCACCGGTCTTGCGGGTCAGTCCCAAGGCATTCGGTATGGGTAGGCGTATGCCTATCGTAGCGAAATATTTAGAGTAATTGATTTATGGCTCGATGGAAGAGTAAAAATGAAAAACTAAACGAGATTTGTCATCGTTGCGCTCTATCGGAATATTAGTCTGAATAAAATAAAAAGTTGTTATTTCGAAAGATCATAATGATTGAGAAAACGTCTTTCATTATATCTAAAATTGAAAATGAGATTTCTCTCCCGACAAGACTTAGGATAGAAATGACCGGTTGCATCAAAAAAGCCATCCGGAAACGGATAGCTTTTTTAAATAATTTGTTACTTGCGTTTACTGAGTTTGTTGAAACATGATTTTCGACTAAACGACACCTTGCGCTAACATCGCATCGGCAACTTTGACAAAACCGGCAATATTAGCACCTTTTTCATAGTCAACCCAACCATCAGGTTGTTTGCCGTATTTGACGGCATTATCATGAATGTTTTTCATAATTTCTTTCAATTTAGCATCTACTTCTTCGGCTGTCCAATTGTAACGCATAGAATTTTGACTCATTTCCAAACCGGAAACCGCGACACCACCGGCATTAGACGCTTTTCCCGGAGAATACAAGATTTTAGCTTCTTTAAAGATTTTAATAGCATCAGGCGTTGATGGCATATTAGCGCCTTCGACTACGGCTATCACACCGTTTTTGATTAAGTTTTCGGCATCTTCTTTTTGCAATTCGTTTTGCGTAGCGCAAGGCATCGCAATATCTACTTTTTGTTCCCAAGGTTTTTTACCCGGATAGAAAGTTGCTTCGGGGAATTGCTCCGCATAAGGCGCAACCACATCGTTGTTGGTTGCTCTTAAACGTAATAGATAATCGATTTTTTTACCGGAAATACCTTCGGGGTCATAAACATAACCGTCAGGACCGGAAATTGTGACCACTTTGGCACCCAGTTGGTTGGCTTTGGTAATGGCTCCCCAAGCTACATTACCGAATCCGGAAACGGCAATTACTTTATCTTTGATGTCCATGCCTTTATCTTTTAGCATTTGTTCGGCAAAATATACCACTCCGAAACCGGTAGCTTCCGGTCGAATTAAGGAACCTCCAAAAGATAAACCTTTTCCTGTTAAAACACCTGAAAACTCTCTGGTTAATTTTTTATATTGACCGAATAAATACCCGATTTCACGACCACCAACCCCTATATCACCGGCGGGCACATCAATATTGGGCCCTATATGTCGGAACAATTCGCTCATAAAAGCTTGTGCAAAACGCATCACTTCGGCATCAGATTTGCCCTTTGGGTTAAAGTCGGAACCACCTTTGCCGCCACCCATAGGTAAAGTCGTTAAAGCATTTTTGAAAATTTGTTCAAAACCTAAGAATTTTAAAATACTTTGGTTAACGGTCGGGTGAAAACGCAAACCGCCTTTGTAGGGTCCAATAGCCGAATTAAATTGGATACGATAACCGCGATTGACTTGAATTTCACCTTTATCATCCACCCAAGGCACTCTAAAAGAAATAGCCCGTTCGGGTTCAATCATTCTTTCCAATAATTTTTTACCTTGATATTTAGGATTTTCTTCGATATAAGGAATCACGGCTTCTGCTACTTCTTTTACAGCTTGCAAAAATTCCGGTTCGTTAGGATTGCGCATTTGCGCATATTCCATAAAACGATCAATCTTGTCTTGATATTTATTTTTCATTAGAATTTGAATTTTGATTAAATGATTTTTAATGCCTCAAAAATATACTTTTTTGTTAAAAAATAAGCTGAAATAGACAAAAATTTTGAGATTTTTTTATTAACAATCCTTGAAAATCAGGTTAATATGACATTTGTCATAAAATCTTACTCATTTCAAGACCATCCAATTCATCTATTTTGTAACCAATATTTTGTAACCAAATGCTTAAGTCTTTGATAATTGCCAAAATAGCTTTAAAGCAATGGAAAAAAATCGTAATTTTGTATTTTAAAAAGATTCTAAATAAAATGTCCGGAGAAAAGCCCTCGAAACATGATATTGCCTATATGAAAATGGCTCACGAATGGGCAAAATTGTCTTATTGTAAGCGCAAAAAAGTTGGCGCACTGATTGTAAAAGACCGTCGTATTATTTCCGATGGCTATAACGGCACACCAAGTGGTTTTGAAAATGTTTGTGAAGATGAACAAGGTTTGACCAAATGGCATGTGCTCCACGCTGAAGCCAATGCCATTTCCAAAGTAGCGGCTTCAACTCAAAACAGTGAAGGCGCCAGTTTATATGTCACCTTGTCGCCTTGTAAAGAATGTAGCAAATTGATTTATCAAGCCGGCATCAAAAAAGTATTTTATACAGAGTCTTATAATGATACTACAGGCTTGGAATTTTTAAAAAAAGCTGGGGTAAAAGTGATTCAAATAAATTATGAAGATGAGCAATAAACAAAAAGCGGTTTATATATTATTTATAGGTATTGCCGTCGTATTGGGAATGAGTATCGGTCAAATTTTAAATTTTGATCACCAAGCAGAAATCGGTTTAAGCGGAAGTAAAAAAGACAAAATCAATAATTTATTGCGCTATATCAAAGAAGAGTATGTCGATACGGTTCAAAGTGACAGTATTGTAGATGTGGTTATTCAAGATATTTTAAAAAATTTAGATCCGCATTCCGTCTATATCCCTAAAAATGAAGTGGCAAGAGCCGAGGAAGAACTCGAAGGCAGTTTTACGGGCATAGGCGTCTTGTTTCAACAATATCGCGATACATTTACAGTTATCAGACCTTTGGAAAACAGTCCGGCGCAAAAAGCGGGTTTAAAAGCTATGGACCGCATTTTGTTGGTTGATAAGGATACCGTTTATGGCAAGCATGTTGACATCAATCAAATTTCAAAAAAAATAAAAGGACATGCAGGCACCCCTGTTACATTAACAGTCTATCGCAAGTCGTTGGATAGTATTTTTAAATTGAAAATTGTTCGCAATACGATTCCGTTAGTCAGTGTGCCGGCGCATTTTATGCTCAATGATACATTAGGTTTTATCAAAATCAGCACTTTTGCCGAGAATACTTATGATGAATTTCATAAAGCCGTTAAAACATTGAAAGCCAAAGGAATGACAGCTTTAATTTTAGATTTGCGTGACAATACCGGCGGTTTGCTCAAACAAGCCGATTTAATAGCCGACGAATTTTTACCAAACGGCAAATTGATTTTCTTTACCAAAGACCAAAGAGGGCATGTCAAAAAAGTTATGGCAACGGCACGTGGCGATTTTGAAAACGGACAAGTTTATGTGTTAATCAATGAAAATTCCGCTTCTGCCAGTGAAATTGTAACCGGGGCTTTGCAAGACCATGATAAAGCAACAGTTGTAGGCAGACGGTCTTACGGTAAAGGTTTGGTGCAACGGGAAATTACTTTAAATGATGGCTCCAAAGTCCGGTTGACAACTGCCCGGTATTATACGCCTACGGGACGTTCCATTC
Source organism: Flavobacteriales bacterium (assembly GCA_027031025.1). Classification (GTDB taxonomy): domain Bacteria; phylum Bacteroidota; class Bacteroidia; order Flavobacteriales; family Flavobacteriaceae; genus WGBX01. The sequence goes on from JALVEJ010000060.1 coordinate 4,008, forward strand.
AACGACCTTACAAAAAAGGACACAAGCAAGAATATGAACAAGATTTTAAAAACCGCCGGTATAACGGCGAATTGTATTACAAAGACAGCATTCCAATAGTAGATTCTTTAAAATATACAACGCCCAAAGGCAAAGTGGTTTATGGAGGCGGTGGTATCATACCCGATATTTTTGTGCCGCTCAAGTATGATGATTATATTTTGAAATATGCTTATTTGAACCGTTATCTATCGGATTTTATCACTGATTATTTAGACCGGCATTTAGATAGTTTGCAACATTATACGCCTGAAGCATTTATATCCGATAAGCAAATAGAAGAGGATTTATACCAAAGCTTTAAAACCAAACATACTCGGAACCTGCAAGCCAAACACAGATTAAATACTAAAACTAAAAAGAGTAAATCTCATTTGAAGCGTTTAATGAAAGCACTTTTGGCAAGAGATCTATACGGCAGCAATGTGTATTATCAAATTTTGATGCAAGACGACCCGATGTTGCAAAAAATAATCAGCCTAAAAGACACGGTCGATGTTAAATAAATTTCCTGTTTTTGATATACAAAATGATGCGGATTTTGAAAAAACCGCCTTGGAGATATTCCGCTATCAAGCCCGTAACAATCCGGTTTACAAAACATTTCTAAAACATTTGCATACAGACATTGACCAAATTGACCGGTTGCACGACATTCCTTTTTTACCTATCGAATTTTTTAAAACCTATCAAGTGGTCAGTAGTTCGCCGCCTTTTGAAACGGTTTTTATGAGTAGTGGCACCACCGGAATGAAACGCAGTCAACATTATGTCAAAGATTTAAAACTTTATCAAGAGAGTTTTACGCGCGGGTTTCAATATTTTTATGGTGATATTACCAAATACACCATTTTGGCATTGCTACCGTCATATGTCGCACAAGGGCATTCGTCATTGGTTTATATGGTGGACCGGTTGGTAAAACTTTCCGGAAAACAGGAAAGTGGGTTTTATTTAAACGACGAAAATTTACCAAAGCTTATCAATCGTTTAGATGCCCAAGCAGAACAGGTTTTGCTAATTGGGGTGTCATATGCTTTATTGGATTTGATTCAAAAGCATCAATTTCACTTAAAACATACCATTGTAATGGAAACCGGCGGTATGAAAGGGCGGCGTAAGGAAATGCTCCGCGAAGAACTACACACACATCTAAAAGCAGGGTTCGGGGTAGATGTTATTCATTCCGAATACGGTATGACCGAGTTGTTAAGCCAATCTTATTCAAAAGGAAATGGGGTATTTGCCCCCCCGCCTTGGCAAAAAATTTTGATTAGAGATACCGAAGATCCTTTAACTTACTTGCCGGAAGGTAAAACCGGTGGTATCAACATTATTGACTTGGCAAATATACACTCTTGTGCTTTTATAGCTACCCAAGATTTAGGCAAACAACTTAATAACAACCAATTTGAAATACTCGGGCGCTTTGATCACTCGGATATTCGGGGTTGTAATTTATTAGTGATATAAGAATTAGCCTTTTAAAACCTTAATGACTTACAATTCTTAATGTTTTAATGTTGAAAAAATGTCTAAATCAATAAAGCTATTATGTTGAGCTGTTTTAGATTTTGAATTGGTATCAAATCTGTTTTTACAACAATTATAAGTTTTCAATAATTAAACTATGCGTAAATGCAATTATATCATTGTCAAAAAAATCATAAAATATTGAAAAATAATTAAAAAATACAGGATTATCAATAAAGTTTTTAATAAGTGCATAAAAATTATGTTTATTAACTTTTTATTAGCATATTTGCATTTGACAAACATGAAAATCTATACAATAATGAGAAAAAAGTACAATTTGTTTTTAACGTTTTTACTAACGTTGGCAGTGCAAATCAGTTTTGCACAAACTAAAACCATCACCGGTGTGGTTAAAGAAGCCGGAACCGGTGATCCGCTTCCCGGTGTTAACGTCACGGTAAAAGGCAGTAATATTGGTGCCTCTACCGATTTTGATGGTAAATATACCATTAAAGCCAAGCCGGGTGACATTTTGGTTTTTAGCTTTTTAGGTTACAAAACCGTATCTAAAAAAGTAGGAGACAATAACGTAATTAATGTCAATCTGCAGGAAGAAAAAGAAATGTTGAAGGCGGTAACTATCAACGCATTGGGAGTTGAGGTAAAAAAAGCGAGTCAAAAAGCTATTGCCATTTCCAATGTCAAAGCCAAAACATTGTTATCTTCCGGTGAAAGTGATCCGGTTGCCGCTTTATCCGGTAAAGTATCCGGGGTTAATATTAATTTGGCATCCGGTGATCCGGGCGCCTCTACCAATATTACCATTCGCGGTCCCAAATCTATTTTGCTAAGTAACAAACCTTTGTTTGTGGTTGATGGTATTCCTGTAGTTGATGATATCTATGGTAGTGGTGTTGCCGGTGTGGAACGCCCCTCAAAAATTGCCGATATTGATCCGAATAACATTGAAAGCATCAAAATCTTAAAAGGGGGTTCAGCTGCCGCCATTTGGGGCTCAAAAGGTGCCAATGGTGTGGTTTTAATCACGACTAAAAGAGGTAAAAAAGCTAAAAAAGGGCAAATCAATATTACAATTAGAAGTTCTTTTAGTATGGACCAAACTTTAACAAAATTTCCTTTACAAGAAACTTTTGGGCAAGGTAAAAACGGAAGACATCCCTCGGCTGTATATCCTGCTTTTCCTAATTATTATAAAGAATCAGGGTCATGGGGTGATAAAATTGCAAACAGAAGTGGTGGATCTGATGTTTATTGGTTTCCAGACGATATATATTTTATAGATCAAGATGGTAATAAATGGGGATTGATTCAAGAAAAAAACTCGAAAGAAACATTTAACAAAAAAAATTATGATGCAGTTATAGGCATTGGTAAAACACTAAGAAATGCTGTGCAATTATCAACAGCAACTGATAAAGCCCGTTATTATCTTGGATTTAACCATTTAGATCAAACCGGTATTTTTGCCCGAAGTTTCTATAAAAAAATCGGGGTGAATTTTAATACTGTAATAAAACCAACTAAAAAACTCAACATTAAAACCAATTTTCAATATACAAACACCAAACAAAATGCCATTCAAAAAGGTTCCAACTTATCGGGTTTGTTATTAGGGCTTTATAGAACACCGGCAGATTTTGATAATTCGGGTTATGTAGGCGAAAGACATGAGTTTGGAGTTGTGCATCCGTATAGTCATAGAAGTTATAGAAAACCGGTTGGAACGGAATACAAAGGACAAGGTGAAAAAAGTGCTGGTTACAGTAATCCCTTATTTACTGTTAATGAACAAAAAAACCCTTATTATTCTAATCATATCATTGCTGGAACCAATTTTAGTCATCAAACTTTTGAATGGTTAAAACTCATTGCAAAAGTTGGGATTGACTATGCCAATGAGAGTGCTGATACGTATTTTCCGGTTAATAGTGCTGAAGCCGTCAGTGGTAGATATTCAACCTATTTATATACCTACATGCAGTTAAATGGTGATTTAATTGCACAAGTTAATAAAGAAATAAACAAAGATATCAACATGGATATGTTGTTAGGGGTTAACTGGTTTCACAGAGAATCCGATTACACTTCTGCATCATACTATGACTTTATTTTACCAACAGCAACTCCAAATTCAAATAATGCTATTAGTGAAAAGAAAAATCCCGGATTGGGTAGTAGTGTAAAAAGAAAGAATTCAGTTTATGGTTCTGCCACTTTTTCGTATAAAGATTTATTATATACAACTTTAACCGGAAGAGCGGAAAGGTCATCCGGATATTATGGGTTAATTAGTTACCCATCAGCTTCTTTGGCTTTTGATGTGCATAATTTGGAATATTTTAAAAAACAAGATAGTGATTTATTAAATCAACTAACTTTACGAGCAAGTTGGTCAAAAGTAGGTAACGAGCCTGGTTCATATCTTCTTGATACTTATTATTGGGGGGCTTCTTATTTTGATAGTTTTGGCCCTTATTGGTCTGCCGGTGATTATAATGGTGCCTTTTGGAGAGCCTATTTAAAAGGTAATCAAGATTTAAAACCTGAAATCACTACTGAATGGGAAGTGGGAGCAGATATTAAAATGTTTAACAATAGATTTACTTTGAATTTATCTTATTACGACAGTAAATCTGATGATTTATTACTTTATGAAAAAGTGCCGGCAGCTACCGGATTTTTATATCGATGGAACAATGTAGCGGCTATGTCCAATAAAGGTTATGAAATTGAAGCAAGATATAGAATTATAAGTAAACCAAACATCAACTGGAGTATTGGAGGTACTTTTACACGAAATAAAAATGTTGTCACCAAACTAGAAGGAAGTGATTATATTTACTTGGATGGATTTATATCTACATCATCAGGCGTAGCCGAAGGTTATGGTTATGGGGTATTACGCACAACTGATTTTAGTAGAGATAGTAATGGTAATTTAGTTTTAGATAGCAACGGCTTCCCTAGTAGCCCAACCCCTCAAGAAGTAGATAATACTTTTGTTAATTCCAATCCGGACTTTAAAGCCAGTTTATATACAGATTTTAATTACAAAAACTTTAAGTTTAGAATATTGACAGACGGTTCTTTTGGAGGACAATCTTGGTATGGAACCTATGGCGCTTTGACTTATTTTGGTAGAACATTGGAAACTGCTAATGAAGTAACAGTTAGTCCCGCGGAAGCTTCACAAATTGTTAACTATGATGGAACTCCTATTCAATCTATAAACGGTGCAGTTCAAAATTCCGATGGTTCATATACTGTTCGTGGTAATATTAAAGATTTCGGTGCCGGACCGGTTTTGTTGGATGAAGCTTGGTACACAGGTTTAGGCGGTGGTTTTGGAAAAGTGGGTAAGCAGTTTTTTAGAGATGCCACTTGGATAAAATTGCGTGAAGTTACTGCCGGCTATACCTTTAAAGGAAAAGCCTTTGGTGTGAGCAAAATCAAATCTATATATTTAGGTGTTACTGGTAGAAATCTGTATTTATGGACTAAAGATAAAAGTTGGAATATAGATCCTGAAAGTAATTTGTCCGGTTCTAGTAAAGGCCGTGGTTTACAATATTTTAACCACCCAACTACTAAATCTATAATATTTACAACAACCATTAATTTTTAATTAGAGTATCATGAAAAAAAATAAAATTTTAATATTATCAATAGGGCTGTTACTTTTTATGACATCCTGTGAAAAATTTGTTGAAGATTATTATAAAGACCCCAACGGCATTGATTATACCGTTGCTGAACAAGAAATGACAGCAGTGATGCTTTCCAATCAGTTTTTTCATAAAGCTGACGGTTTAAGAATGGCTATGATGTGGATGAACCAAGCTACAGGTATTGCAAGGCAATATGAGAGTCTGGATAATTGGAATAATGCTAATGGAAAAGATTTTAACGGACCTTGGAGTCAAGTTTATTTAACCATGACACATGCTGATTATCTAATGAAGCTAGCCGAAGAAGAAAATAACATAACATTAAGAGGAATTGGTAAACTATATAAAGCTTGGGCTGGTGGTGAAGCGGCCTCTCTATGGGGGGATGTCCCTTTTTCTCAACTGAACAGTTTTGATGAATATCCTGACCCTGTATATGATACGCAAGAACAAGTTTTTAATCAAGTACAAGATTTATTAGATGAAGCAATCGTCGATTTGAGTTCCAATGTAGGTATTTTGAATACTGACAGGGATATTTATTTTGGTGGCAGCACATATAATTGGATAAAAATAGCGCATGGTTTAAAAGCTCGTTTCTATTTACACAGTAAAGATTATGACTTGGCTTTGCAAGAAGCACTTCAAGGTCCTAGTAGTGTGTATGATGATTTATATGCAAAATTTGATAGTAATGATGATACACCTTACGGTAAATGGAATCCAACCAAATTTTTTGATTTGGTTAGAGGAGGTGATATGGATGCAAGTGAAGCTTTTGCCAATAATGATATTTTTGGAGATAGATATAATTCTAAAACAAATGATTTTAGACAAAGTTATAATTATGCCGGAGACAACCTTAATATGTCAAGTGGTTCTGATAGAGCTGGCAAGTTCTTCGGTGATATGCCCATGGTAACTTATGGTGAAATGCTATTGATTGCCACTGAGGCTACTTTAAGAGATGCAACCAATTCTAACCGTATTGATGATGCTTTAAATTATTACAATACTTATAGAGCTTTACTAACAAGCGGTGCCTATTCCGGTGGTTATGGAACCGGAAATTTTCAGGATTATGATGCAGCTGATTTTGATGCCGGTGGTATAGAAAATCAAGATAATATTGATCCGGTTAAAGCCTTCTTTAGAGAAATTTTTGAAGAAAGATATGTGTTCTTCATCGGTGATTATGAGTCTTTTATAGATTTCTCCAGAAGTTTTAATGACCCGATGGTTCCTCAATATATGAAGTTACATTATGAAACGGATTCAAACAGTCCTAATTTTGGTAATCCTCTTTATTCAGGTCAACCTTTACGGTTTATATATCCTCAAAATGAAAGAGATGCTAATGACAATTTCCCCGGAATGATAGATATTAACACACCTTTATATAATTAAAGTTTATCTGTCAATTACAAAAGTCAACCGGATATTATATTTGATATCCGGTTGTTTTAATATTATGACCAAGGCAACGGACAATGGCGTATGAGTGGCGTAAACTTTTCGGTAGGGTATTTTGTGTTTTAGTATTTATTTAACCCAATCCGGCAGTTGAGCCAAATCAATATCAAATACCCATGTCATATAGTAATACGATACTAAGGTCAAAGCCACAATACCAATAATATTCAACCAAAACCCGGTTTTAACCATATCTTTAATGTTTAAACGTTTGCTACCGAAAACAATAGCATTAGGAGGGGTAGCTACCGGTAGCATAAAGGCAAAGGAGGCTGCAATAGTTGCAGGTATCATTAAAAACAACGGATTGATTTTAACCGCAATCGCCAAAGCGGCCAATATAGGCAAAAAGGTTTCAACCGTTGCTGTATTAGAGGTCAATTCAGTTAAAAAGGTGATGGTCGCTACAATAATCAACAGAATAAAAACAAGCGGAATATCTTTTAATCCGGTCAAACTTTCCCCTATATAAGCGGACAATCCGGATTGTTTAAAACCGGATGCCAAAGCAAAACCGCCACCGAAAAGTAAAATAATATTCCAAGGAATCCGTTCTGCCGTATGCCAATCCATTAAATATTTAGATTTTGACCGGTCTTTTGCCGGAATCAAAAATAATAAAATACCGATAAAAATAGCCACATTACCATCGGTTATCCATTTAGGTTGTGCAAATAGTTGCGACCAGCCCGGCATTGTAAAATTTCCCAAATGAATAGGACGTCTAAACAGCCATAATAAAGCTAATGTTATAAACAAAGCCAAAATCCAACGCTCTTCATAGCGCATTTTTCCTAAGGTCCGGTATTCTTTTTCAATGATATCTTTCCCGATATTGAAATTGGCTTTTCCTTTTCTAAAAAATACAAAATACAAGTAAGTAAAAGACAGAATTAAAAGCAAAACCGATAACGGAAAAGCAAAAAACAGCCATTGTGCAAAAGAAATATCGGGCGCTTGTGGAAAATAAATTTTAAATATTCTGGTAAATGAAAGGTTAGGTGGTGTACCAATCAACGTGGCTATACCGCCTATGGAAGCGGCATAGGCTATCCCTAACAATAAGCCTTTTTCCATTTGCCTAATGCCTTGGTCGGTTTTTAATTCTTCCATTTTAGCAATAATTGACAATAGAATAGGCACCATCATCATAGTGGTAGCCGTATTGGATATCCACATGGATAAAAACGCCGTTGTCAGCATAAATCCTATCAGAATACGGGCAGGACTTAAGCCTATCCATAATAGTAATCGTAAGGCAATACGACGATGCAAATGCCATTTTTCCATAGCCAATGCCATTAAAAAGCCACCGATAAACAGAAAAATTAAGTGGTTAAAATAGACTTCCGAAACGGCTTTACCATTCATAATACCCAATAAAGGAAAGAGAGCTACCGGAATCAATGCCGTAACACCCAAAGGTAAAACTTCGGTCATCCACCAAATTGCCATCAGTATGGCAACACCTGCCGTATATGCAATAACGGGATGATTCTTGTCTAAGATTTCAGGATACATTATAAACAAAAGCAACTGTAAAGGTGCCAGCCAAAATAAAAATCTTTTAAAATCACGGATTTCCTTTAATAGTTTCATGTTTTTCAATTTATTAAGGCTTATAACTGGTGACTATTTATATAAATTTACTCTTTCGGGTTGCCAATTGGTTGTATTGCCTGTCAAACTATCCGGAATGCTTATCAATTCCAGATAATCAGGTATAAATTTCAGTAACAAATAGTCTTTGTTTTTATGGGGATAAAATTTTTCCCAACCCTTTTTCCAATGCGCTTTTATAACGCTGTCATTGGTTTCAATGAAAATTTTACCATACAAAGACACATATCCGGTTCTAGGTTCGTCAATATAATGCAGCGTGGCCTGATGATTATGTTGTATCTCATGCACTTTTCTGCTTTTTGGATTGGTTGCCAAATAAATCACAAAGTTTTTTTCCGGCGCAAAAGGTTCCATCAACCGGGCTTTTGCGCTTCCTTCTTTATTTATGGTGATTAAACTACCGAAGTAAGCCCGTGACATAATATTTCTGGCGACTTGTAATATTTTTTGCTCTTTCGGAGAAAAGTCTTGCCGCCATTTATTTTGATGATGATTTTGTTTGCCGTTTGAACAATTTGACAAAAAAATGCTAATGAAAAAAAGTAATATGATATTTCTCAGTATTGGCATATTGGAATTTTACCCTTAAAGTTAATAAAATTTTCTTAAATATTTTCTAAAATTTGGGTTCTATGTCAAATATAGTGGGTAACCAATTTGGCTCTATGTTGTTTTATATGGGTAATAATAAATTAGGTTCAAACCATATAATCATGTCGATTTTAATTTCAAATAATTTTTTTTCTTCGGGGTTTATGTTTTAAACATCATATATTTTCTATAAATATATCACCCCTTCGGGGTTTTAAATAAGCCCGAAGGGGTGATATTATTGTAATAAAATCTTTAAAACAGAATCATTAAAACCCAAAGGGGTGGCTATTATTTGAGATATTATATGTTACCCACCCAAATCGATATAAACCGTTTTTCTTTTATGTACTTTTATGTCTTATATGGTTTAAATGATTTCAGATTTTTTAAATCATTGAATAATTTTTTTAGATATTTACTTTACAGCTTCTAACTTCTATTTTTAGGAATTTATGTTGAATGTCGGGTGTCGGATGTCCGATATCCTATGTTTGGACAAATTTTTAATTCATCTCTATACAATGTAAAAGTCAAAATTAAAGTTTTTGAAGCTTAACAGTTGCTGCCAATTTGTTTTCTCTGTCAGCTATCACCAACAGATAAACACCTGTTTTGAAATTGGCAACATTATATTGTGCTTCATTGTTGTCTTCGATGTTACGGTTAAATATCTCTTTACCAGTTAAATCGAAAATATGAACTTCATAAATACCGGTTTGCGGCAAATTGATTTGTAAGATCTCTTTAACAGGATTAGGATATACTTTTAATCCGGTGAGTACACCGTAATCTTCAATGCCTAAAGTTGTCGTGATGTCCGGTCCTACAAAACCTTCGGACAACAAGATGTTGTTTGAGGTGCTTTCTTGTACGCCTATCTCTCCTATGGCATAAACCATATACAAGTTGGCGCCGCTTGCCGAACCGCCACCGGTGGACAAACTGCTCTTGCGCAATTCCGTTTGACTATAGCCGGTTGTTACCAACAAGGCTATGATAAATGTGAATAAAACTCTCATAATTAATTATTTTTTGAAGACTACAAAATAAAAAGATGTATTAACTGAAAAATTACTAAGATCCTTATCCTCAACGAAGATTTTAAAATCATCAGTAGTTTGTCCTGCCACTCTGAAATTAACAAAAGAATTATGTATATTACCTGCATTGGTAACCAAAACAACATAAGAATCATCATGTTGCATAGGATTGTCAAATGTAATTTTATATTTTCCCGTTGTGGGATTTGTAACTGTAAATCCATCGGAAGAACCATTTGTATTAATTGTGCCATCAGTATTAACATACCCGTAAATATAAGCTTTCATATCACTGCTGTCACCGGAATCTTCACCTAAAAGTTTGCGTCTGATTTTGACATTACTTTCTTGGTTTATAGAAAGAGGTATTATATTTTCATACTGACCAGTTGTAGGATTAAACAGCTTTTTCGTAAAAGTGAAACCATTGTGATTACCATTTAACCCTATTTTATAATAATTTGGATAATTTGTATTGGGGTTCATATCATAGAACACTATTTTATTATCTTCATCTATCATTACATCTTTTTCCGTCTTTAATTTTTTACTGAGTTTGGCATAGGGAACATAATTAAAAGGTTCATCTGTAACTAATGAAACATAGTTTGACAAGTTACTACCAACTTCAATACTGTATGTGAAATCGGGATTCCAGGAAATATCATTAAAACTACTGACACCGGCTAATCTGTTACCGGTACCGATAATAATACTAAAAATACCGTTGGCATCTGTTTGAACACCGATGTGTTCTTCTTTCCATTTAACGGTATTTCCATTTTTAATGGTAACTTTTACATTAACAGTCCCGTTAACCGGAGTTCCGTTGTTTGTAACCATAGCTTTATAATTAAAGCCGTCTTGCGCTAATCCTAAATTTGTTATCAGGATTGTAATTAAAAAAAGAATTGTTCTTTTCATGATTTTTGATTTTGATGATTAATATCTGAAACAAAACTATTTTAAAAAAGAAAAAAAAAATACAATTATTTAGTGAATGACATGAAAAAGTATATAAACAGCATGATTTTATATGTAAATATTTTTTTGGTTACTTGGTTATTTGAGTGTTAAGCACGGCTGTTATTTTGATCCCGACGTATGTCAGGACGGCGCAGGAGCGACGAGACATCTTTGTTTTTAACCATAAAAGGCATATAAGTTTTTCTT
>JALVEJ010000061.1 GCA_027031025.1 Flavobacteriales bacterium
TGCTCTGCCAAGGCAGCCGGTATTTTTTCCAAAACCAAGGCAAATACACCTAATTTTTCTAACAATTTGGCATCTTTGACTAACTTTTCAGCTTCTTCTTTTTCTTTGGCTCTGACGGTATAAGTCCCGAATTTGTATATGGATTGCGGGGTCAAACCCAAATGTCCCATAACGGGAATACCGGCGCTTAAAATGCGTGTGATAGAATCTGAAATTTCTTCACCCCCTTCGAGTTTGACAGCATGCCCGCCCGATTCTTTCATAATACGGATAGCGGATTCCAAAGCTTTTTTCGAATTTCCTTGATACGTTCCAAAAGGCATATCAACCACCACCAAGGCACGATTAACGGCTCTGATAACCGATGAGGCATGATAAATCATCTGGTCTAATGTAATGGGTAAAGTTGTTTCATGTCCTGCCATGACATTGGAAGCCGAATCACCTACTAAAATAATATCGATACCGGTGGCATCCAAGATTTTTGCCATGGTGTAATCGTAAGCTGTCAACATAGCTATTTTTTCACCCGCTTGTTTCATGTCAAACAAGCGTTTGGTGGTGATTTTTTTGTATTCTTTATGAACGCTCATAATTTATTTGGGTTCAAGCCCTTCGGCAATATTATAAAGTCTTTTTTTATCTAAAAGCTTGATTTTCTTAGCTTTTGAATGAATAATGTTTTCTTTTTTAAACGCAGATAAAATTCTGATGACAGATTCAGATGCGGTTCCTATAATATTGGCAAGTTCTTCACGAGATAAGAGAATATTGATATTGCCTTCTCTGTCTGTTCCAAAAATATCTTCTAAGTGTAATAAGGTTTCTGCCAAACGCTCTCTGACGGAATGTTGTGCCAAGTGAGAGATAATCATATTTGCCAGTTTTAAATCGTTACTCAATAGACGTAACATTTCAAGTGTAAAATCTTTATTTCCTAGTAGATTTTTATAAATTTCTTTAGGAATGGCACAAGCAGTAACATCTTCAATAGCTGTCAAATTAAGTGTGATAGCTTCATTGTTGAAAACCGAACGGTAACCGATTAAATTACCGGATTTGACAAACCGAATAATTTGTTCCTTACCCGATGAATTATATTTAGAAAGTTTTCCTTTGCCGGACATTAAACAAAAAATAGAACGGCTGGGTTTGCCTTCTTCGAGAATTAAATCACCTTTTTTAAAATGTAAAACCTTTTTATGCTCTGAGATATAATCCAAATCTTTTTTGGAAAGTGTTTTGAAAGAATTCAATTGATGAATTAAGCAAAGATTACAATTTTTCATTGTTTGTTTTTTTATGTTTCTGTTCCAAAATTAAAATATTCGGAACTAATAAAATAATGATTAGCAAAGTTATGAAAAAAAGCTTAAAAAATGATAATTATCATTAAAATCAATATCTTGGTCAAATAATAATCAATGTTAAATTTTTTTAACATTTGTGTACAAAAAACAGGATATTATTGGTTTAAATTTTATTAAAATGTAAAAAGTGGTATAAGCATCTTAGTTTAAAACTTTAAGTCAAAAAAACTTTGTTTTTCAAAAATAATTTATAGCTTTGCAGAAAATTTTTTATACCATTTTTTTCGGTGTAAATGACGTTTACGAAATTAAAGAAATTATAAATAGATTGTAATTATGAAAAGGACTTATCAACCATCCAAGAGAAAAAGAAGAAATAAACACGGTTTCCGTGAAAGAATGTCCACCAAAGAAGGACGCAAAGTTTTGTCTCGTCGCAGAGCTAAAGGTAGAAAAAAATTGTCTGTGTCATCAGAGCCCAGACCTAAAAAATAATTCTTCCGTTTTACCGGATAATTAAAGCTCGCTGTTTAGCGGGCTTTTTGTGTTATGGTTTATAGGAATTTTTATGAATTCTGTCTAAGGAATTCCGTTTGCTGTCGCTTTGGTTTTTGTATTGTGATAAGGTCAATCCGGTTACTTTTTTAAACTGCCGCGATAGGTGAGAAACGCTGCTGTATTGTAGTTTGTAAGCAATTTCAGAAAAATTGAGTTCGCCGTAATCTATCAGCTCTTTTACTTTTTCAATTTTTTGTAGAATAATAAATTTTTCAATGGTAAGCCCTTCCGTTTTAGAAAATATTTTGGAAATAACGGCATAGTCCATATTCAAACCTTCCTTCAAATAATCGGAATAATTGATTTTGGTATCATCTGTCCGGTAATGGATCAAATCAATCAAAATAGCTTTAACTTGTGCCGAAACGATGTCATTTTTATCTTGCAATAATTCAAAACCTTTTTGCTTCAAAGCTTTATTAAGTTGTTGTTTATCAACTTCTTGATTAGGGATAGTTACTTTTCCCAAATCAATTTCCAAAACCGGAATTTGCATATTGTTCAAGGTTTGTTTGACCGCCGCAATACAACGGTCACAAACCATGTTTTTGATATGTAATTGTTTGGTTTTCATACTCGACAACCAAAGATATGAAAATTTATCCTTTATTTTTGTTTCAATATGACATTTAACGGAATAAAAACACCAACTTTTAGACCGGGTTCGAAATTTTCAACTGATGTAAAAAGGAAAGCATAAACATTCCCGATTTTACTGATTTTTAAATTAAATCCGGATTGTACAAATATTTTTTCGCTGTTAAAATTGTAAGATTCTGCCAATACAAAAGAAACCGGAACTTTGTGTTGGAAACCCAAAAACCAATATTCATTAAAATTGTAAAAAGCATTGACAGCAGGTGTGTAACCGGCTGATGTATAAAATTTTTGGTTAAACATGGCGCCTAATTCGGCATGCAAAAGTGTTTTTTGTGTAACATGTCCCTCTAAATCATAAATCAAAACCGGATTGACTCTCACACCGGTAATGATTTTATAATGATTAGAACCGCTTTGTTGAGCTTGACCGGTTAAAGCTATAAAGCATAAAATAATCCATAAGTTGATTTTTGTTTTCATAATTTGTTCGGTTTTAAAATTATCTACATTTCATTCCGCCGCCACAACGTCCGCCGCCACAACGGTTTCTTCGATGATTGGGCCGATATGGAAATGTTTTTAAATAATCAAAAATATTTTGTTTTTGTGTTTTGTTTAAATGCTTAAAAGAAGGCATATACCAAGGACCTTTGTTTAAAATACGTTCAAATTGGTTAAAAGAAAGTTCCTTATTAATGCCTCCTAAAACCGGCGGTTTCATGCCATATGGCTTTTGTCCGGGCGGTTCAGAGTCTTCGGTTTGCGTTTTATGACATACGGCACAATTTGCCTTGAATAGTCGTTGCCCTTGTTCAACACCGGTTAATTGATATTTATTGGTAATAGTTGTATTTTTGCCTTCCAAATAATCAGCAAGCGCTTTACGTTCATCGATTGATAAATGCGCAAAAGACGGCATGCCATTTTTACCATTTTTTAGAATAGTAAGAATTTCTTGTTTACTCAAACGTTCAGAAATATCAACCAATGAAGGAATTGCCGGTGGTTGCCCTTGTTTGTTTTTGCCGTGGCAAACGGCACAATTTTGCATAAAAAGTGTTTTACCTGTTATCTTTTGCAAAGATACTTCCGATTTTCTTGAAAGAATTTTTTCTTTATTACTTTTTTCAGTTTTGGAAAATTTACGGATAGTCTTAGACTGCTTGGTTTGGGGTATAAATTTAATAGCCATCAAAATAACAGCCGATACTAAAACTATCCAAATTAAAAATTTTGATTTCATCATTTTGCTAATTTTATTATTCTAAATGCGCCTTGTACCACTAAAATGAAAATCAAACTCCCGATAATCAAATCCGGGTATTTGGAATGAGTTTGCATTACCAACCAACCGGCAGCAATGACACCCAGATTAATCAAAACATCGTTAGATGTAAAGATCATCGATGCTTTCATATGGGCATCATCGCTTTTAGCTTTTTGCAATAAAATTAAACTGACGGCATTGGCTATGAGCGCAAAAGCGGCAACCGTCATCATCATTTTATAATTAGGCAGGTCTCCTTGACTTAAAAATCTGCGGATAACTTCGACCATGCCTAATCCGGCTAACAGTAATTGAAAGTAACCACTGATGAAAGCCACACGTTTTTTTCGCATCATGCCGGCACCGACAGCCCATAAACTCAAAATATACACAATGGCATCAGCAAACATGTCTAATGAATCGGCTATTAAGCCCATGGATTTAGAGATAATGCCGGTGCTTAGTTCAATTAAGAAAAAGCTAAAATTAATCCCCAGTACCCACCAAAGTATCTTGCGTTGTTGGCGGTCTTCGTCTGCTTTAAAATCTTGCCGGGTAAGATTAGTGCTGATTTTTTGAGCGCCAAAATTTAGTGATTTCAAGGCAGCTTCAATTTCCGGCAAATCATCGGTATGATAAACATCCAGTTCTCGCCGAGTTAAATCAAATTTCAGTTGTTGGATACCCGGAATGTTTTCCAATTTCATACGGATGAGCCGCTCTTCGGTAGGGCAATCCATTTTTGGAATTTTATAATGTGAGTGATACATGGTCTTTGCT
>JALVEJ010000062.1 GCA_027031025.1 Flavobacteriales bacterium
GTTTTGTCCAAAAGATTTGCCGTCGTTGAGCGCTAATTTAGCCTCATTAATGAGCTTGTTTTTTATCTGCTCATGTGATAAGCTGGTGCCGGAAAAATCGAGCCACATCAAAAAAGTGCCTTCGGGTTTTACGGGTTTGATAGCAGGAATATTTTCTGATAAATAAGAGATAACAAAATCGATATTGCCATGTAAATATGTTAAGAGCGCTTCTAACCAGTCTTCACCTTTGGTATAAGCCGTTTCAAAAGCGATATTACCAAAAATATTGCCTAAAAACAGATGCATATCTTTGAGTTTGGCGCGGTATTTCTCTCTAAAACGGGTATTGGGAATAACCACAATGGAAGTGCTTAATCCGGCAATATTAAAAGTTTTGCTGGGTGAAGTTACCGTTATGGTTTGCTGTGCCATGGCATCGCTGATATTCGCTAAGGGCGTATACTGATTGGGACGATACACAAAATCAGCGTGTATATCATCGGATAGCACAATCAAATTGTGTTTGACGGCAATTTCGGCCAATTGTTCCAATTCGTCTTTGCGCCACACCCGACCTACCGGATTATGTGGATTGGCAATGATGATCATTTTGGTTTGCGGGTCAATGATGCTTTGCAAATGTTCAAAATCCATTTGATAATTGCCTTCTGCATCTTGTTTGAGGGGATTTTCAACCAATTGCCGGTTGTTTCCCTTCACAACATCAAAAAACGGATGATAAACCGGCGGTTGAATAATAATTTTATCGCCTTCACCGGTCAAACTCAAAACCGATAATGCCAAAGCGCCTACCACACCCGGGCTAAAGTCCAACCACTCACGACGGACTTGCCAGTTGTATCGCCGTTTAGCCCAATGGATAAAACTTTCATAAAAACTGTCTTGACGCATGGTATAACCCAAAATAGGGTGTTGCATACGCATTTTGAGCGCTTCCAATATAAAATCCGGTGTTGCAAAATCCATATCGGCAACCCAAAGCGGCTGCAAATCATCTCGCCCGAAAAAAAAGGACATTTTATCATATTTGATACTACCGGTGCCACGCCGGTTTATCAGCCGGTCAAAATTGTCTGACATAAGTTTTTTTTATTTAGCTACCAAATGTAAGAAATTAAGTCTTATGTTTCCGGCTATAAAATCACTAAAAGGATGAAATTAATAAAATTTTAGATTTTTTAGAAAAAGTCAATTGTGATTAATAAATCATTTAATAAAAAGGAAATTTGAAACTTCTATCAAAAACCATTAACTTTGTCAATGTCAGTCCGGCTAACAGAATTTTTTTGTATTAATTTTTTAAGTTCTTTTTATGAAATATCAACTTATATTTTTCATCATTTTGTTTCTGACCGCTTGCAGTGCTACGGAACAACTGCATACCGAACAATACAAAGGAAATGACATTCTTGTAGGAAAAGGACATCGCAGCGATTTGGAAAAAAAATATTACAACGAATGGTTTGATGCTAATTACCGCGATTATCGTCCTGATATTCAAATTATTAACAAATTAAAATCCGTTATTAACAATTATAAAATTGTTGTAGTAATGGGAACTTGGTGTCCCGATAGCCGTAAACAAGTGCCGGTTTTATATAAAGTTTTAGATGAAGCCGGCTACCGTAACAAACCAGATATTTATTTTGTACCACGCAAATACAAACACTACAAACCGGCAAAAAGATATAATATCATCAGGGTTCCCACTATAATTATTTACAAAGATGATAAAGAAAAAGGACGTATTATTGAATATCCCATGAAAACTATTGAAGCGGATTTACTAAAAATCATGACGACTAAGGATTACCAGCATGCGTTGCAATAGTTATGAAAAGTGCCATATTGGTCACTTTGATACAATTTTTTCCTGTATCACAAAATCACTCAGCGACCGCACTTCGACAAACTCAGTGACCTAATCGCAAATTTGAAATCAATCAATTTTCTCAATTCCTCAAATTGTAAGCAGGAACTTTATTTGAAGCCATAAGTAATCATCAAAGCACCAAGCATTCTACGAAGCACAACAAATCCTCAACTCCTCAAATTAGAAGCAGGAATATAGCTTGGAACAATAAGCATTCATCAATTAATCAATTAAACTATGAAGTAGGAAAAAATCCTCACTTCCTCAAATAACCAATAAAAATCCCTATTTTTGCACAAACTAAATGATTTATGTCAAATATAGTCGCTATTGTAGGACGTCCTAATGTCGGTAAATCGCAACTTTTCAATCGTTTAACCGGTCAACGTCAAGCCATTGTTGATGATGAAAGTGGTGTGACACGTGACCGTCATTATGGCACATCGGAGTGGAATGGTAAAGAATTTACCATAATAGATACCGGAGGTTACGTCAAAGGCAGCGATGATATTTTTGAAGATGAAATCAGAAAACAAGTTGAATTGGCGATTGACGAAGCCGATGCTATTCTTTTTGTAGTAGATGTTGAAGATGGCATTACCGGTTTAGACAAAGATGTTGCCAATATGCTTCGCAAAACCAAAAAACCGGTTTTTTTGGTCGTCAATAAGGTCGATAATACCAAGCGACAAAACGATGCGCTGGAATTTTACAATCTCGGGTTAGGGGATATTTATCCTGTTTCGGCTATCAATGGAAGCGGCACCGGCGATTTGCTCGATGATTTGGTTAAAGCTTTGCCTGAGGAAAATAATAATGAAAAGCAGGAAAGTGACATACCAAAATTTACAGTAGTCGGCAGACCCAATGCCGGTAAATCAACTCTAATAAATGCCCTACTGGGCAAAGACAGGAATATTGTAACCGATATAGCCGGCACTACCAGAGATACGATTGTTACCCGGTATAAAAAATTTAATCAAGAATTTGATTTAATCGATACTGCCGGCATCAGACGTAAAAATAAAGTCAAAGAAGATATTGAGTTTTATTCGGTTATGCGGGCAATCAGAGCAATAGAAAATTCTGATGTAGTTTTTCTAGTAGTAGATGCCACCAGGGGCTTTGAAAGTCAAGACCAAAAGATTTTTGACTTAGCCCGAAAAAACAATAAGGGAATTGTTATTTTGGTCAATAAATGGGATTTAGTCGATAAAGATACGCATACAGCCAAAGAATTTACCGAACAAATCAAAAAAGAGATTGCGCCTTTTACAGATGTTCCTATTCTCTTCATTTCTGCTAAGAATAAACAACGGATTTTTAAAGCTATTGAGGAAGGAATGCGTGTGTTTGAAAACCGGAAACGAAAAATCAAAACTAGCAAGCTCAATGAAGTAATGTTACCATATATTCAACAAAATCCACCGCCTGCACATAAAGGCAAATACATCAAGATAAAATATGTAACACAATTGCCGACACATAGTCCAAAATTTGCTTTTTTTGCCAATTTACCCCAATATATCAAGGAACCTTACAAGCGTTACTTGGAAAACAAATTGCGTGAAAATTTTGATTTTACGGGTGTTCCCATCGAAATTTATTTTCGCAAAAAATAATTGATGTGTTAAGTTACTTGCTTCTGATTTTAACAGGCATGTTAGTCGGTTTTGTCAACACCTTGGCCGGTGGCGGCTCGTCTATCCTCTACCCTATTTTAATTTTTTTAGGCATGCCTATTCATACGGCTATTGGAACCAGTCGTGTGGGATTTTTGGCACAAGGCATTTTTTCGGTAGCGGGTTTTAAAAGTAAAGGCGTCTTTTTATTCCCTTTTAATTTATATGTAGCACTTGCTGCTATGTTGGGAGGAATTCTCGGCGCTTGGATCAGCTTGCAAATTCCCGGAAAAAATTTAACCAAAATATTGGCTTTCATCATGATTATGATTGCCTTTTTGATTTTAATTCAATCCAAACTCAAAAAACAATATGATCATCATAAAATAACCGGAAAATGGTTATGGGTAAGCTTTATCGTATATTTTATAATTGGTTTATACGGCGGATTTATTCAAGCCGGGATGGGATTTATGATTATTCTAGCCGGAAGTTTGGTTAACCGGTTCAATCTAACCGAAGCCAATAGCATCAAAGCCTTAATTGTCTTGGTCTTGACCATACCTACGCTCTATATGTTTGCCTCAAAAGGTTTTGTAAATTGGGAAGCCGGCATAGCCATTGCCATAGGCACTGCAACGGGTTCATGGTTGACCAGCCGTTGGTCAGTTCATGCCAATGAAACCTATTTGAGACTATTTATTGCAAGTCTTGTCGTATTATTGGCGGTAAAATTATGGTTTTATCAATAACTGACACTTCGGCACGTTCTTTTTTGCTACTTCCGTCGAACAAAGCACGCTTAGTGTCCTCCAAAATCTCATTTTAAAAGAAACGCGGTGAACGAATACGCGTATCTTCAATAAAGTTGAAATCATAGCCCAACATCAATTCGTGTGAACCGCTGTTGTAATGACGCAATTCCGTCATCGTAAAATCATAAGCATAGCCTATGCGAAATTGCGGCGTT
>JALVEJ010000063.1 GCA_027031025.1 Flavobacteriales bacterium
AGCCGTAAGAAATCAATCCTACGGCTCTATTATGTGGGCGATACTGGATTCGAACCAGTGACCCCCTGCTTGTAAGGCAGGTGCTCTAAACCAACTGAGCTAATCGCCCTAAACTCATTTTTTCAGTGACCCTCCCGACTCCAAGTCGGGATGCGCTAAACCAACTGAGCTAATCGCTCTTTGTGTTTGCGAGTGCAAATATAAAACAAGATTTCTTTTTGACAAACTTTTTATCCTGTTTTTTTATCACGTTCTTTGTAGGCGCAAACTAATAATTTGATTTAGTGAGAAATACCTCTCAAAAAAAATTACTTTTTAGAGAAAAAAGTATCATAAATCCAAGTTAAAGTAAAGGTTGGGATAAAATCTAGTCCGGGAGCTGCTTCTTCAACCAAACTTATAACACCACTGACTTGTCCAATTTTACCAGTATACATTTTGGTCATCAGCCAATACGAAAGCGGCGCCCAGACAACATCAGAAAACTCACCTATTCCTGGAATCACAAAAGAGGACATCCCGATAACATCGAATAACAAACTTAAAACCAATTTGGTCAGATTGATATTTTTAGTCATGTTTCAATTTATTTTTAAAATGTTTCCTGAATTTTTCCAGTTTAGGCAATACCACATATTGACAATACGGATTATCCGGATTTTTGTCTAAATAATTTTTATGGTAATCTTCTGCTTCATAAAAGTCAGTAGCCGGAACCACTTCGGTTACTATATATTGGTCAAACACATCCGAATCATTTAAAAATTTAATATACGACTTGACTATATCTTTTTGTCTTTCATTTGTATAAAAAATAGCCGAACGATACTGTGGCCCGACATCATTGCCTTGTCGGTTTAAAGTTGTAGGATCATGGGTCGCAAAGAACACTTGAAGCAGTTCTTCATAACTCACTTCTGACGGGTCATATATAATTTTTACAGCTTCTGCATGCCCTGTTGCACCGGTTGAGACTTGTTCATAGGTCGGATTGGGACGTTTTCCACCGGTATAACCAGGCACCACGCTTTTAACACCTTTCATTTCTTTAAAAATAGCTTCGGTACACCAAAAACAACCGCCTGCAAAAATGGCAGTTTCAGTCGAGTTTTGATTCATATAGTTGAGATTTAAAATTAGACTTAAAAATATGATTGCTTTCATATTGAATAATTATCAACAATCATACCAATATCGATTTTTGAATTTAATAATTAAAAATTATATACTCAAATAAATATTAAAAAAATAAAATTTTCTTAAAAAACTAAAAGTTTGTTAAAAATAGATTTTTGCAAACGAAAAATATAATTTAAGACGACTAGAACAGCTAATCATTGGGTTATTTTTGTTAATTTTGAGGCGATTCATTATAACATTAACCATTTTAAAATTATACCTATGAGTGATAAAAAACAAACTATAATTTGGACAAAAGTCGATGAAGCGCCTGCTTTGGCAACCTATTCATTACTGCCCATTGTCAAAGCTTTTGTCAAAGCTGCCGGTGTAAATGTCGATACAAAAGATATTTCTTTAGCAGGTAGAACATTAGCTAATTTTCCGGACTATCTCCAAAAAGCGCAACAAAAAACAGATGATCTGGCTTTTTTGGGTGAATTGACCCAAAGCCCGGATGCTAATATTATCAAGTTGCCAAATATTAGTGCTTCAATACCGCAGTTACAAGCGGCCATTAAAGAGTTACAAGAAAAAGGTTATGCCTTGCCCTATTTTCCCGAAGAACCTGAAACAGAAGATGAAAAGGCTTTACGTCAACGTTTTGCCAAATTATTAGGAAGTGCTGTTAATCCGGTTTTACGACAAGGAAATTCCGACCGTCGTGCAGCTGAAAGTGTGAAGAGATTTGCCCAAAAAAATCCGCATAAAATGATGAAACCATGGCCAAAAGATTCTAAAACACATGTAGCGCATATGCAAGCGGATGATTTTTACGGTAATGAAAAATCGATTGTCGTTCCGGCTGAAACCGATTTTAAAATCGTTTTAAAAACGCCCAATGGCGAAGTGGTCCTTAAAGATGATTTGCATGCACAAAAAGACGAGGTATTGGATATGACTTTTATGAATACCCAAGCTTTGCAAGATTTTTATAAAACGCAAATTAAAGATGCCAAAGATAAAGATATTTTATTTTCATTGCATCTGAAAGCCACCATGATGAAGGTTTCCGATCCCATCATGTTTGGTTATGCCGTCAAGGAATATTATAAAGACGTTTTAGAAAAATACGCCGACACATTAGAAAAAATAGGCTTTAATCCGAACAATGGATTGGCTGATTTATATAAACGTCTTCAAAAATTACCCGAAGAAGAACGTCAAGTCATTGAAGCGGACATCCAAAAAGTTTATGACCAACAACCAGCATTAGCCATGGTCGATTCTGATAAAGGAATTACCAATTTACACTTGCCAAACAAAGTTATAATCGATGCCTCAATGCCGGTGGTTATAAGAGATGGCGGGCGTATGTGGAATGCCAAAGGCGAATTACAAGATACTAAAGCCGTGATACCGGATCGTTCATACGCAGGTATCTATCAAGAAGTCATTAAAGATGCGCAAAAACATGGTGCTTTTGACCCTGCTACCATGGGAACCGTGCAAAATGTCGGCTTGATGGCACAAAAAGCTGAAGAATACGGCTCACATCCGACAACTTTTGAAATTTCGGAAGGCGGCACAGTTGAAGTTATTGATGCACAAGGCAATGTATTAAGTCAACATAAAGTACAAAAAGGCGATATTTGGCGTATGGCACGCACCAAAGATATTCCCGTTCAAGATTGGGTCAAACTAGCCGTTAATCGCGCTAGGACTACCGGTTATCCAGCAGTATTTTGGCTAGATAAAAACCGTGCTCATGATGCACAATTGATTAAAAAAGTAGAAAAATACTTAAAAAATCATGATACCAATGGATTAGAAATACATATTATATCCCCCGAAGAGGCCATGCGTTTTACGCTAGATCGGGTTAGAAAAGGAGAAAATACCATTTCGGTAACCGGAAATGTTTTACGGGATTACCTAACCGATCTCTTTCCTATTTTGGAACTTGGCACCAGCGCACGCATGTTATCAATAGTTCCCTTACTGGCAGGTGGTGGCTTATTTGAAACCGGTGCCGGCGGTTCTGCTCCTAAACATGTGCAACAGTTTTTGGAAGAAGGGCATCTGCGTTGGGATTCGTTGGGCGAATTTTTAGCCTTAATGTCATCATTAGACTTTATTGGTGATAAATATAACAACCAAAAAGCTAAAATCATGTCAAAAGCTTTAGATAAAGCCATTGGCGACTATCTGGAAAACAAACGCTCTCCCGGACGTAAAGTTGGTCAACTGGACAACCGCGGTTCGCATTTTTATCTGGCACAATATTGGGCAAAAGCTTTGGCTGACCAAAATGACGACCCGGAATTAAAAGCAAAATTTACCCCCATTGCCAAACAATTGACTGAAAATGAGTCTAAAATTCTGAATGAAATTGCGCTTGCAGAAGGCAAACCGACAGACATAGGCGGTTATTACATGCCCGATGATCAGAAAGCCGAAGCAGCAATGCGACCGAGTCAAACTTTTAATAAAATCATAAAAAAGATTTAGTGTCATTAAAACAAAAAGGGCTGTCATTTTTTTTGAGACAGCCCTTTTTTATTGATATATAAATTTTAAACCTCTATACTATCGCCAATTGGTAATAAAATCAAATCTTTACCGGCTTTATTAAATGTATCTTGGGCTTTTTGATGATCAATTTCAATATAACCAAAGGTGTCATAATGATATCCCAACACCCGGTTACACTCTACAAAATCTGCCGCCACAACTGCGCTTTCTATGCCCATAGTAAAATTATCGCCAATGGGTAAAACCGCTAAATCTAATTTGGTAAACATGGGAATCAGTTTCATATCCATAGTCAATCCGGTATCGCCGGCAATATAAATGGCTTTGCCTTCGTTTTCAATGACAAATCCGGCCGGATTTCCGCCATAAGTCCCATCGGCAAAACTACTGCTGTGCCAAGCATTGACCATGGTCACACGACCAAAATCAAAATTCCAACTTCCACCGTGATTCATAGGATGACCGTCAATCCCGTATTTGGAAAAATAGGTGACAATTTCAAAATTGGAAATTAAGCGTGCCGCCGGATTGGCTTCGGCAATATCTTGCACATCTAACACATGGTCTTGATGCGCATGGGTTACTAAAATATAATCCGTTTCGATATTTTCGACTATAAATTTATCCTTAGCCAAAGGATTACCGGAAATAAACGGATCAACTATCAATCTTTTGCCATTGGTTTCTATCAACAATGTAGCATGTCCTAAATACGTAATTTTCATATCACTAATTTTTTATGGCAAGATATAATTTTTTGGAGTCAGTGTCAAGTATTTTTTATTTGAGGGTTTCCTCTGCTTTATCGGATAC
>JALVEJ010000064.1 GCA_027031025.1 Flavobacteriales bacterium
CAGCTATTAAACAAATCCAAAAAGCTATCAAAATAGATGATTCTATTCAGTGTTTAAAATGTTATTTATTGGACATCAATCAATTAGGTCGTGTATATATCGATATGCAACAACCTGAGAAAGCCATAAATGTTTACCAAACCGGTATTCAAAAGTCAGATAAAACATCCGACCCTAAAATTTTACGAATTTTAGCACTGATTTATGGCAATCTTGGTATTGCTTACGGAAAAATATACCAGAAAGAAAAACAAATCCAAGCATTCTTAAAACAAGCTGAACTTGCAGAAAAAGCCGGTTCGTTTGAACAAAAGAGTAAAGCTTTTTACAATATCGGATATTTATATATGGATATTGAACAGTATCCCAAAGCTGAATCCTATTTTTATAAGGCGATGGCTGATTCTATCCGAATAAAAAATAAAGATTATGTTTATATGAATTACCATTCATTGGGTCTTTTATATTCACGTTGGCATAAATTTGAAAAAGCGCTCCATTATGATTCCTTAGCCTTAAATACATATAAAAAAAATGGTTATAAACTCTATGTCTTTGATGTCTTAAACAATATGGCTGTTGTTTACCTAAGAATGAAACAATATGATAAAGCTGTCCCTTTTCATCAAAAAGCCGTAAAATTAGCCGACTCTCTAAATCACAAATTGGCTCAAATAGGTGGTAAACTATCTTTTGTAAATACACTTTTACATTTAAAAAAATATAACAAAGCCAAAAAGATTCTTAAACAACTCGCCAAAGATACCATAGACCGGCATAATTTTAACCTAAGTAACTTAGCTGATTTTTGGGAATATAATTATGAAGTTTACAAGCACCAAAAACGATATCAAAAAGCTTTGGAAGCTTTTGAGAAATATAAAAGCATCAGTGATAGTATCTCAAATAAGGAACGGGACATTAAAATAGCGGAACTGGAAACCAAATATCAAGCGGAAGTTAAAGAAAAAAAACTGATAGAAAAAGAAAAAGAATTATTGAAACAAAAAGTGGCAAATCAAAATTTAATCATCGGTTTGGGAATTGCCGGTGTACTACTCCTATTATTGTTCTTTGTTATGATAAAATTTTACCGGAAACACCAAAAGGAGAAACGAGAATTAGCCATCTTAACCCAAAAAGTCAAAGCACTTACCGAACAACTGGTAAATGAAGAAAAAACAGCCTATCATCAATCCGGCGTCAGTCAAGTAAGCAGTTATGATCACAAGCAATCAAAAAAAGCCGGCATAATGCCTTCTTTTGATGAGAATAAAAACAGATTTGAATCACAAGTTATCAAAGATTTTCATCATTATTTAAAAAACAAATTCGGCATTGACAGACCTATTCTGATTGAAGTTTGGGCAAGTATAGCCAACGGCACCAGTAGGAAAGAATTTACCAAAAAGTATAATTACAGCGAAAACACCGTTAAGGCATGGCGTAAAGACTTATACAAAATTTTAAAACAATTTGAAACATTCGGAGAACGCTACACTGACTACAAAGCTGCCGGATTATATTACCAAAATTTAATTGATTTTTTGAAAGAGAATTACTTTTTTAGAAAAAATATACGATAATCAGGTATTTTTAAGTAAAAAAAACAATCTATTAGCATTGATTTATAAAAACTTTCAAATTTAATCATAATAAAGGTAGATATTTACCGGTTATTTATCGATACCCTACATTATATTTCACAACTAATTGACATTGAGAACATTAAATATAATAAGATTATCAACACTTCGGTAATACTAAACCAAACCCTGAATTTACTACAAAAAAACAACTAATACCCACGCGGGTAAAAAATGCTAAAAGCTTGTAAAAAACTATTCTAACAAGTGTCATTTTTAATTTTTTTAAAATAGTTTTGTTGTGTTAAATAAAACCAAATTTTATGTTAAAAAAACCATTGGTTGATTTTCACAAGATAAAAAGAATATTTCATTGATAACCGGTTTGTTTTCATTGAAAATTGATTCTAAAAACTGAATTTTTATATTGGAATAAAATTTACAAAAAAATATGAACTCTAAATTTACCATTATGAAAAACACACTATTCCTTTTATTCATTTTAACTATTATGAATGTTAATGCACAAAATGATGAGATTTTCGGCAACAATCCGGCTGAACCTGACGCACAAAGCAGTAATTATTTACAAACAGCCGGCAGTAAATCATTCGAGGTCAGTTTTAATCCGGGAAATGTCTTTGCAACTGGTGGCGATGCCTTTTCATTGATTAACGGCGCTGTTAAATATCGTAGTTTTTCTACGGCACAAAAAGCTTTTCGCATAGGTTTTAATGTTAATTTTTTGAGCGATACGGAAATTTATAAGCATGAAAACACAGATCTTGACCAAAAAGAGTTGAAAAAATACAAGAGCATATACGGCTTAACATTAATGCCCGGTACCGAAAAACATTTTGCTGTATCTGACCGCATTTCTCCTTATATTGGCATTCAGGGACTAATTGGCTATAAGCATACATCTTATATTAAAGAATATCAAGACGGCGACAATATAGAAACTCAGGAATATATTAATGTAAATCCTGATACTCAGTCCGATGGAACGGGTGCAGGAGCAGGATATTTTAGCATAGGTGCCGGCATCTTTACAGGCGTAGATTATTATTTTGTTAAACGTTTTTATGTGGGCATTGAACTGGGAATCGGTTTACAATATTATTCCTTATTAAACTCAACATTCACCGATTCTGGAAATGGAGATTTTGACTATGACCACAATAACGGTCATCGTATCCAGTTAGCCCCCGGTTTAACTACCGGTAACATCCGTTTGGGTTGGACTTTTTAAAAAACTATCCTTGTTGTTAACCCCAAATTACCGGTGACATTCGTACAAAGTTTGTCACCGGTAATTAAAAAAAACCGAATATGAAAAAACTTTGGCTTGTCTTCTTATTGATATTGTTTAGCTATGCTATCAACGCGCAACAAGCTGCCTTTGAAAGTGAAGTCAGTCACCAAGACGGCTTGGTTTATTTTAAAGGCAGACCGCTTACGGGAAAATTATTTAGTGATGATGACAATATTCCCAATAAATGTGAATGCACGCTCGAAGCACAATATAAAAAAGGTTTGCTGAACGGTTATAAAAGAACCTATTATAAAAACGGTAAATTAAAATTTACAGGCAAATATATAATGGGGGTTAAAAACGGCACGCATACCTATTATTACAGCAACGGAAAGAAAAAGCTTGTTGAAAAATATATCAAAGGCAGTTTGGTAGAAAAACGCCGCTATTATAAAAACGGAAAACTTCAAAAAAAAGAAACATTTGAAAACGGCAAAGTGATCTCTTCAACCATATATAACCGTGATGGCAGTCCTAAAAATTCTGAGACAAACACTAATTATGCAACCAAAGAAACATCGCAGACGACAAAAGTAAATCCAACTTCAAAATCCACTGATAATTCAAAAACAAAAACCGTTTTTGTCATCAAAAACAAACCCCGAACTACCGAAACACAAAAGACACAAGTCGACGAAGTGAGATCATATAATGCCGAACCTGCCGGTCATCCGTCAGACGGCTTGCAAAAAAGTTTTTATGCAAACGGACAACCTAAAAGAATTAGTTTTTACAAAGACGGCTTGCCTGTCAAAGATTCGTTGTTTTACGAAACCGGCTATCTAAAATTAGTTAAAAAGTTTAGTGATGGCGAACTAATTCACTTGGAAAGTTATTTTCCTGAAAACATCTTGGAAAAGGAAGAAAATTATCTCAATAACAAAAAGCACGGTTTACAAACTTACAACTATCCTAACGGCAAAACTCAAAAAATAGAAACTTATGAATACGGACAATTAACTCATAGCGAGAAATTTAATGAAAAAGGACAACTGCTAAAAGAAGAAAACTACAAGTTTGGCAAAAAACACGGTGCCCAAAAACAATATGATGATACCGGTAAGCTGGTCGAATTAAAAATGTATGACACCGGACGACTCATCAAACATGAACGCTATACCAAAAACGGCAGACAACTAATCAACATAAAAGATGCACTTACCGAAATCAAAGTTTTTAATCAACAAAACAAGATGACAGCGCTCAAATATGAAAATATCAACACCAAACAACCGGATAGTTTGTGGCAGACTTTTGACCCTGAGACAGGGGAAAAACTAACCGAGAAAGCTTATGTTAACGGCAAGTTAGTCCGGAAAGGACAATACCTGCATAACCAAAAAAACGGCGAGTGGATTGTTTTTTGGCAAAATGGTCAAAAAGAAACCCATTCAATTTATAACAATGGAAAAAAAGTGCGGTCAGAAACCCTGACTTATGCCAAACAAATCAAAAACAATATTCAAAAAGACGATGAGATATTGACTTTTAAAACCTATTTGCCTAAACCCGAAAACAAATACGTTT
>JALVEJ010000065.1 GCA_027031025.1 Flavobacteriales bacterium
CCAATGATATAAAATAATTTTCTCTGTTTTTAAACTTGAACCTGTCCCGAAGTAAAGACCGGTTGTTTTTGATACTGTTATGACTGTCTATTTCGAAACCCATAATTATTATTTGTTGTTTTTATTTAAACGATTTAACAATAATTTTGTTGCAACACTCTTAACTCTAACTATTGATAATTTAGAAAATTTATGAATAACAAACAGATTTCGGAACATTACATTTAGAAAACACATATTTGATGTATCAAAATCATTTGAAATTAAAAAATATTTTTGGCATAAAAATTGCGAAGTTGTTAATTGACAAGAAAAAAATCACATAAAAAAATAAATGATAAAAAAAATATTATAAATTTGACACCTAATTTAAATCAAATAACCATGAAGAAAATTATTATTGCAATACTAATATTCGTAGGATTTCAAGGCTTTTCACAAGAGAAAAAAGCCAAAATCGAATTTAAACAAACCGAAATTGACTATGGCACTATCAACAAAAATGCCGATGGTACCAGAGTCTTCGAATTTACCAATACCGGTGATGCGCCGTTGATTATCAACCGGGTAAAATCATCTTGCGGTTGTACTGTGCCAAGCAAACCCACAAAACCGATTATGCCGGGCAAATCGGACAAAATTGTTGTCAAATACAACACGCATAGAGCCGGCCCGTTTAGAAAAACAATTACGGTTTATTCTAATGCTTCCAACAATGTTGTGATTTTAAAAATAAAAGGAAAAGTGGTTGACCCCAATGCGGTTAATTTGAAACGAAAAACCGCAAGCCCTGTAATCAAAGCTAACAAATAAGATTCATAGATAAAAAAATAAAAAAGCGGACTTTTTTGGTCCGCTTTTCGTATATTTGAAAGTTAAATAAAATTTATTTTTTATGTGCTAAATATTCGGCAACACCTTCAAAAGTCGGTTTTAAAGCTTCTTCGCCTTCTTCCCAGTTAGCCGGACATACTTCGCCGTATTTTTGTAAGTGAGTTAAGGCGTCAATCAATCTTAAAACTTCTTTGACACTTCGACCTAATCCCAAATTGTTGACCAATTCATGTTGCACAATGCCCTCTTCATCAATTAAGAATAAACCGCGAAATGCAACCGGTTCGCCTTCAAATGCCATTTCACCCTCTTCATCGATGATATATTCGCCGCCTAAAACATTGTATTTCATTGAAATGGTTTTGTCTAAATCGGCAACTAACGGATATTTTACACCTTGGATACCGCCTTTGTCTTGAGGGGTATTTAACCATGCCCAATGCGAAAATTGAGAATCGATAGAACATCCGACTACCACGGTATTACGTTTTTCAAATTCATCTATTTGCTCTTGAAAAGCAATGATTTCCGTGGGGCAAACAAAAGTAAAATCCAAAGGATAGAAAAAGAATACGACTTTTTTCCCTCTAAATTGTTCTAATGAAAAATTTTCTTGAAATTCACCACCGTTAACAACGGCTACTGCTTTAAAATCAGGGGCTTTTTTTCCTACTAAACTCATAATTATCTTATTTTTTGATTAATATTTGTTACAAAGATAATTTAGTCTGATGTTTTAGCCTTGTTTTGTATATAAAACTATTTTATTTGCCGATAGGATTTGTTTATATAAAATAGTAAAAATGTCAAGTAGTCAGGTATTAATTATAACTAAATTAATTCATATTTTTAGAATTATTATTTGCCGGTTGACTTTGTATTCACAACTTTATATTTACGTTTGGCTTCCTCTTGCACCATTTTATAAGTTTTGTGTCCACCAACAAAATAAGGTAAGTAAATATTAAAATATAATTTCTTTTTGGGCAAAACTTTCATTCGTTTATTAGCTTTTGAAACCGGCTTTACCCATAAAACATCAAAAGGCATCTGATCATGGTAACGCACTTCTTGCATAATCAGTTCCAAATCTTTCTGATTTAATATCAGATATTCATCACTTACAATCCGGACGACAAAGGCATTGTCAAAATTCTTACCGGATCCACTATACAATGGTATGCGAATTAAATCACCGTATTTTTTGTAATAAAATTTGGATTTTTGTTGCAAACCTATCTTTTTATAAGCATAGCCCAACAACAAATACAAGCGACTGTTTAAAGGATAAACAGATAGTAATTTTTCACCTTCTTTTATAGCATTTTGAAAATCGAATTCTGCCATAAGTTTAGCAATTTGTTCTACGGCTTTATCTTCTTGAACAGGATGAAAGTTTTTCATAAAAACACTGCCGTAATATAGTAACATCAACTCATCTTCCTTTATTTTTTCCGGGTGTTTGAGCCACAAATTTTTAAGATGTTCAAAATATTTCGGGTGTTTTTGCACCATAGTTTTTAAAGTGTCGACGGGTAAACCGTAAATATTTAATGGCTTTTTTTGAGCAAAAATCATCGAGGAAAAACCGGTTAAAATGAGCATGAAAATTAACTTTTTCATAAATGATGAGTTAAATTTTGTTCGAAATTAAAAATAAAATTTTATATTTAGCCCAATTAATTCAAAAGTTATGCAAAAACTATTCCTGATTAGTTTATTAAGTCTGTTTATTTTTTCTTGTAAAAAAAATCAATCTTTAACCCAACCCCGTCAACACTTGATTGCCGATACGGCTATGGTGGTTTCGGCACATCCGTTAGCGTCAAAAGTTGGTGTAAACATCTTAAAACAAGGCGGTAATGCGGTTGATGCCATGGTAGCTACCAATTTTGCTTTGGCGGTAGTTTATCCGCGTGCCGGTAATTTAGGCGGCGGTGGCTTTATGATTATCCGCACCCCTGAAGGTGAAGCAACTGCTCTTGATTATAGAGAAACAGCACCTCTCAAAGCTCATAAAGATTTGTATCTGGATGAAAACGGGCATGTTATCGAAGGTTTAAGTCGTAATGGCGGTTTGGCGGTTGGAGTTCCCGGAACGGTTGCCGGCTTATATGCCGCTTGGCAAAAATACGGACAACTCAAAGATTGGTCTCAACTGGTAAAACCGGCTATCGAATTGGCTCAAAAAGGTTTTCCTATTTCAGAAAGTGAAGCCCACCGGCTTAACAAATATCACGATGATTTTTTGAAATGGAATCCCGGCAATAAAACTTTTATTAAAGACCGGTGGTTAAAAGGCGATATTTTAATCCAACCGCAGTTAGCGAAAACTTTAAAATTAATTGCCAAACACGGTCCAAAAGCTTTTTATGAAGGCAAAGTTGCACAAGCCATTGTTGATAAGGTTGCCAGAAGTGGCGGCATTATCAAACCGGAAGATTTAAAAAATTACGAAGCAAAATTTAGAAAACCGATAACAGTGCCTTATAAAAATTACGAAGTAATTTCTATGCCACCACCATCCAGTGGCGGGATTGCCTTGGGGCAGTTACTCAAAATCGTATCACAATATCCTGTTAAAAAATGGGGTTTTCATACCTACAAAACCACTCATTTAATGGTTGAAGCCGAAAAAAGAGTTTATGCCGACAGAGCAAAATATTTAGGTGACAGCGACTTTTATCCGGTTCCTGTTGATACACTTTTAAATGAATCTTATTTACAAAAACGTATGGCAGATTTTGATATGCAAAAAGCCACCCCCAGCGATCATATTTTTGCCGGTGAGTTTGAATTGCAAAAAGAAAGTTTTGAAACAACTCATATTTCCATTGTCGATAAAGACAGAATGGCGGTTTCTTGCACAACAACTTTAAATTCTAATTACGGTTCAAAAGTCATTGTGGACGGTTACGGCTTTTTTCTCAACAACGAAATGGACGATTTTAGTGCCAAGCCCGGCGTGCCTAATCAATTCGGTTTGATTGGAGCCGAAGCCAATGCCATTGCCCCGCATAAACGCATGTTGAGTTCTATGACGCCAACCATTGTTACTAAAGACAATCAAGTATTTATGGTTTTAGGTACTCCGGGAGGTTCTACAATTATCACTTCCGTTTTTCAAACGATATTAAATGTGGTCGATTTTGATATGAATATGTATGATGCCGTGCAAGCCAAGCGGTTTCATCATCAATTTTTGCCGGATTATATCATGTATGAAAAGAAATGTTTTGATAAACCGGTAATGGATAGTTTAAAACAAGCCGGGCACAGGCTCAAACAAGTTAAATATATGGGGATTGTTAAAGCTATTTTAGTCAAAGATGGTAAACTTGAAGGCGCAGGCGACAGTCGCAATAAAGACGATGATGTGGAAGGATATTAAATAGAATGCCAAAATAACAGGTAATAATAAAAATAGGCTTTTATCAGGGGTATATCATAAAAAAAAGCCCGGCGGCAAAACCGGGCTACGTAAAAAATTTATTCAATAAAAATTAAGCTTGCTTAACGTTTACTGCATTCAATCCTTTTTTACCTTCTTTGAGTTCAAACTCAACTTTGTCACCTTCACGGATATCATC
>JALVEJ010000066.1 GCA_027031025.1 Flavobacteriales bacterium
GCCGTATTTTTCTGCCCATTGCATACCGAGTAGAGCGTGTGGCATTTCGGTTTCGTCGGTAGGGACTTTTCCAATATCATGAAGTAATCCGGCACGTTTGGCTATTTTGGGATTTAAACCTAATTCTGCCGCCATGATGCCACATATTTTTGCCACTTCACGAGAGTGCTGCAATAAATTTTGTCCGTATGACGAACGGTATTTCATCCGTCCAACGGTTTTGACCAACTCGGGATGTAGCGAATGAATACCTAAATCAATAATAGTTCGTTTACCTATTTCAACGATTTCTTCATCCAATTGTTTTTTGGTTTTTCTAACAACTTCTTCAATTCGAGCCGGATGAATACGACCGTCGGTTACCAATTTGTGCAATGACAAGCGGGCAATTTCCCGTCTAATTGGGTCAAAACCTGACAGTAAGATGCTTTCGGGTGTATCATCTACAATAATTTCGACACCCGTTGCGGCCTCCAAAGCCCTAATGTTTCGGCCTTCTCGACCGATAATGCGCCCTTTGATTTCATCAGATTCCAAATGAAAGGTTGTCACGGTGTTTTCGATAGCTTCTTCCGTTCCTATGCGTTGAATGGTATTGATCACAATTTTTTTGGCTTCTTTTTGTGCCGTCATTTTTGCCTCTTCGATGGTATCTTGAATATATTTCATCGCATCGGCTTTGGCGTCTTCTTTTAGTGTTTCAATCAACTCATTTTTAGCTTCTTCGGCAGAGTATCCGGCAATTTGTTCTAACAATTGGAGTTGTCTTTCGTGTGTTTTTTTGATTTCTTCATTGCGTTTTTCAAGAAAACGGAGTTTCTCATCAAAAAGCGCTTCTTTGTCAGCCAATTCTTTGTTTAATTTTTTGTTTTGAGCTAATTCAACTGCCAAAAGCGATTCTTTTTCTTTGACACGTTTTTCCATTTCCGTGACTTTTTTTTCACGGTCTAAAATGTGTTTTTCATGTTTTTCTTTGAGTTCTAAAAATTTTTCTTTGGCTTGTAAGATTTTTTCCTTTTTAAGTGCTTCGCCTTCTTTTTCGGCTATTTTTTTGATTTGTCCGGCTTCTTCTTGAGCCTTGACAATTATTTCATCGGCTTTTTTGTATGCTTTATTAATGATACTGCCCGAACGCTTTTTGTCCAAAGCGCCTTTAAGTAAATAGGTCAAAATAAAACCTACAACTAATCCTATAACGATGTATAATAGTGTTTCCATAATTTAAGTGTTTGATTGATATAAAAAAAGCCTGCACTTATTTTTAAATTTTGATTAAACCCCGAATAGACAGGTTTAGGGCTAACGAACTGCTCAAACTTCCACCGGCAATACTGCTTATCCTAACGGATAGTGTGGCCTGTTTTTACAATTACGACTCACCCTTTTTAATGAATTTGTGTTGAGTTTAACAAATTAAAATAAGTGCAGGCAATACGTTTTAATGAACTATTTCTATTTTATTTGTAACAATTGATCTATTTTTTCATTAATCAATTGTGTATCTTTTTTATTTTTTTGTTTAATAAATGATAATTCGGAAGCCAATTCCAACAATATCAATGCTTGTATATCCTGAATATCTTTAATGGCATACTTTTTTTCAATGACTTTTATTCTTTCATCGATAAAATCAACAGCTTTTCTGACGTGTTCTTCTTCCTCAGGAGTTACCTTTAACGGATAAATCCGTCCGGCAATTGCCACTTTTATTTTTACTTTATCGTTCTCCATTTTAATCTTTTAAAGCTGCTATACAAAGATTAATTTCCTTAATCAAACTGTCAATTTTTCTTTTGGCTTCTTCATTATTATCAACATTGCCTGCAAATGCTTTGCCTAATTTCAATTGCTCTACTTGTTGTTTTAATAACATTTTATCTTCATCACAAGCTTGCAATTGTTCATTTTTACGCTTTAATAACACTTCAAAATTAGCTATTTTTTCCCGGTATTCAAAATTTTCAACGATTAATTTTTGAATCTTTTGTTCGAGTTGTTCTAATTTTGAAATAATTTCGTTGGTCATATCAATACATCTCCGAATGCAAATTTAAGCAATTTTATCGACATATAAATAAAAAAAAGCAAACCGGGTGAACCTGTAAGCCGGATTCTGTCGTGTCTTGTCATTTATCTGAGATAATTGTTACCAATTACCTTTAGCTGCCTACCCTCCCGCTCGACCGAGCCAATCTTATAACGCGGGTTTATTTGGCATTGCACCGTATAGAGTTTAGCCTTTTCACTACAGCCGAACTGTACTTGGTTTCTGTGCCACTAGTCCTCACCTTACGGTGGGCGGAAGTTATCCGCTATACTGCTCTGTGGTGTCCGGACTTTCCTCGCCGGCAATTGCCGGAGCGACAAGACGGTTCACGCGATTTGCTATTGCAAAAATACAAAATTTATAAGTCTATGTCAACTTGTCATTTTTTTACTATTAACATTATTGTATCTTTGTATCTTATGAAGATATTGCTATTGGGCGAATACAGCCGTCTACATAATTCGTTAAAAGAAGGTTTAGAGCAACTCGGTCATCAAGTTTTATTGGTGGGAACCGGTGATAGTTTTAAACAATTTCCGTCCGATATCGATGTGTCTTCAAAACTTAGAAAACGTTTTTTTCTAAATAAATGGTGGCAACTGGTGTATCGCCTCACCGGTTATAATCATTTTAAAAAAGACATTTATAAAAATCTGTTAAAAATACTGCCGGAATTAAAAGGTTTTGATGTCGTGCAACTAATCAATGAAGATGCTTTTTGTATTTATCCCGATGATGAAATAACTTTTTATAAACAAGTTTTTGCACAAAACGAAAAAATATTTTTGTCGGCATGTGGTGAAGATACACATGTTATTAGATACTATGACGAAGGTCACATGCGCTATTCCATTTTAGATCCTTTTAAAACATATCCGCATTTAAAAAACGAAGCTTACTATTCTTATAAATACTTGCAACCGGCTTATCAAAAATTACACGATTTTGTGGTCGATAAGGTATCGGGAATCATTCCTTCCGATCTGGATTATGCCATTCCATATCAAGGACATCCCAAAGCGCTTCCTATGATTCCAAATCCAGTAAATGTCGATAAAATAAAATTTAACAAGCTGATTATCAACGATAAAATCAACATTTTTTTTGGCATAAACCGCTTGAGTTTTTACAAAAAAGGTTCTGATATGATTTTAGAAGCGCTTGATGTGATCCGTCAAAAATATGCCGATAAAGTTCACATTAGTTTAGCAGAAAATTTACCTTATACCGATTATGTCAAACAATATAATTCTGCTCATATTTTTATAGATCAATTGTATTCTTACGATCAAGGTTTTAATGCATTGGAAGCCATGGCTAATGGTAAATGCGTGTTAACCGGCGCCGAAGAAGAATTTTTTGATTACTTTCAATTAAAAAAAGCTCCGGCAATAAATGTTTTACCGGAGACAGAAGATGTGGTAAAAAAATTATCCGGGCTTATTGAAAATCCGGAAAAAATACTTGAAGTTTCACAAAATGCCCGCCGGTTTATCGAAAAACATCATCATTATAAAAACGTCGCGCAACAATATGTTGATACCTGGCAAAAGTTTGGTTAATTACCTTTTCTGTAATCCGCCAAAAATTTTTCCAAACCGATGTCGGTCAATGGGTGTTTGAGCAAGCCCAAAATGGGTTTAAGCGGTGCGGTTACCACATCGGTGCCAATTTTAGCACATTCGTTTATATGCATAGTGTGACGGACTGATGCCGCTAAAATTTCGGTAGAAAATCCGTAGTTGTCATAAACCAAACGAATGTCGGCAATAAGTCCCAAGCCGTCTTCCGAAATGTCATCTAAGCGCCCGATAAACGGCGACACATAAGTGGCACCGGCTTTGGCAGCAAGCAAAGCTTGACCAACGGAAAAGACCAAAGTACAATTGGTTTTGATCCCTTTGCTACTCAAATACTTTATGGCTTTAATGCCGTCTTTAATCATCGGAATTTTAACAACAATATTTGGCGCAATTTTAACTAACTCTTCTGCTTCTTTGATCATACCTTCAAAGTCGGTAGCAATAACTTCGGCACTGACATCGCCACTAACGATATCGCAAATTTGTCGATAGTGGTTTAAAATATTTTCCTTACCGGTAACACCTTCTTTTGCCATTAAAGACGGGTTGGTAGTTACACCGTCTAATATACCGAGTTCATTGGCTTCTTTAATATCTGATAGGTTTGCTGTGTCTATAAAAAATTTCATATAATAAGTTTTTTGCAAAGATAGTATTTTAATTGAACAAGTTTAATAGAGTTAACACAAAGATTGA
>JALVEJ010000067.1 GCA_027031025.1 Flavobacteriales bacterium
CTACGGAGCTGATATTAAGGGGTTTGTAAATAATTTTACATGGTTGCATTAATATTTTATGGCATTCCAGAATAATACACATATGGTGCGTTTGCCCTGTATTAAGTTGCAAACTTATTAAAATCTTCTTTAAAGGTCATAAAATCCTCTTCCGAAGGTGTAAATTTACCATACCAAACATAGTCGTAAATAAAAGTTAAATGCTTAAATAGAGGCTTTAAGTCTTTGGATTTTAACTCGTTGACATAATCGCGGTTCGTTTTATCAGGATGCCAATCAATTAGTTGATTATCAATTAATTGTTTTAAAGTTTTTAAATAGTAATATCGTATGGCCAGTCTGTAATCTTTTTCATTGACAGCCTCGTTTATCAAACTATCCAAATCGGCTTCTTTGATTATTTGTTCGTCGTTCAAATTATGTACTTTCCCTTTGGGAAGCGTTTTGTTTTGTCCTATTGAAATCAATTCAGCACCAATTAAATATCTAAAAATTAAATAAGTAAAAATTAATACGGCTATATATGGCAAAGCTCTAATGATGAATCTGACAAAATTACCGGCATTTTTTTCGCCCAGCAACCATGAAAAAAACTTTATTAATAATTGATAAAATTTATTTTTAAGCCAATTAAGCATTTTTATGAAAATATTGTCTTCCGTTGGCTTAATTACATAATTAAAATCTTGGTCTTTCCGGTATTTTTCTAAATGTTTTTCGGGTATTTCAACCTTAGGAATATGTCGTTGGTCAACCGGCATGTACTGTGCCAGTAAAACCGGAGTTAATCCTATAAGAAAACCGAGAATCAACCAGTATTTATATATGTTCTGCATCTTCTTTGCGTCCTATTTGATTGATTTTTTGTATTAAACCTTCACCTGTATGGTATTCTTTCAAACTAAAATATAAAAAAGTCATAGCAATAATCATTAAAATTCTTAAAATCATTTGTCCCAGATATGAAATAATGGAGAAAATTGCAACAATAAAATCACCTTGGCCGGAATA
Organism: Flavobacteriales bacterium; assembly: GCA_027031025.1. Taxonomy (GTDB): domain Bacteria; phylum Bacteroidota; class Bacteroidia; order Flavobacteriales; family Flavobacteriaceae; genus WGBX01. The sequence continues at coordinate 1,012 of JALVEJ010000067.1, forward strand.
TTGGGTAACTTCGGGATTTTTCACCATCCAAAACATTTTAATAAATATGTATATTGTAACCGGAGCATTAACGGCACTACTGATTAGCGCAATAATAAGTCCCATAATAAATAAAACCCCAAAACTAAACCAAAAGCGCCCTTTTAAATAGGTTTTGGTTTTAAAAATGGCTTCGGCTATGCCAATATCTTCAAAAAAATACACATAATAGGTCAAGCTAAAATATAGGATACCATATATCATAAATGAAAAAAACATTACTAAAAACAAAAAAACACCCCAATCTCCTAATATACTTGTTACACCGGCTAAAATCAACGAGGTGCCAATCATGATTAATACGGCAATGATACCGATAACCAAAGTTAATCCGATAAGCCCCCAAAATTTATTCCTGACCAATTCTTTGACTTGTTCAATATCCACTTCTCCCGTTTCTTCATTATAAGCTCTAAAATAACCGACAATTGCCCCAAAAAAACGCGGCGTAAAAATCAAAGAGAAAATAAACAATGAAAGCATCACCAAAGAAAAATAGGGAGAAGAGAACATTTCAACATTTTGGGATGGAACACCATTTCTAAACGAAAAAAGTTGGTTTAGCATACCAAAATAAAAATAAACATACAGAAAGTATGAGAGCACTAAACCGGTTAGAATTATCCGGTTTTGTTCCCATATTATTTTTAAAATAGGTTTAGCATGAGCTTTAAAAAATTTAAAACTGTCTTCGATGATAGCATCCAAGCCACGTTGTTTCCTTAGTTGAAAGATTTTTTTCATAGGCAGATTTTAAGATAATTAAAAAATATAATTAATCGTTGATTTTCAACAACTTAAATTTTTAATTTAATAATTTCAAACTTTTTATTTTGCCATGTTTTGCAAATATAATCTTTTTGGCAAAACAACATAATAAAAAATAATTAAAGCTAATGAACTTAAAATAATGAATATAGCTAACCAGTCGGGCATTTCGGTATGACGGGTTACAAAACCTTCAAAAAATCCGGCGATAATAAAGAACGGAATAGTGCTAATCATCACTTTTAAGCCGTCACGGGCTTTTTGCACAAAAGCATGCATCCGTGTATAAGTACCGGGCATCAAAATGCCGCTAGCCATAATAAATCCGGCAGCACCGGCTACTATAATTACCGAAATTTCAATGGTGCCGTGTATCCAAATAGTCCGGACAGATTCCCAAAAAACACCTTGCTTTAAAAAGAAATATTGAAAGGCACCAAGCATAATAGCATTACGCATGAGGTAGTAGAGAGTTCCCAGCCCAAAAGTTATGCCTAACATAAAAGTAAACAAAGCCACTTTGATATTGTTGATGGTTATACCGAGGAACATATCTACTTCATTGGCTTGTTTGTAAACAGCCATAGGGTCGCCATTTTTGATATTTTGCAAAGTCATATCCACATAAGCATTACCCATAATCCAACGGGCAAAATCTTGATTTTTCATGGTTGAATACCAACCGATTGCCGAAAAAATGACAAACACTACAAAAGAAAAGCCTAAAAATTTTCTATATTGATAAAACATCAACGGAAAATCGTGTAAGTAAAATCTTTTGATAGCGTTACCGCTGGTCTTTTTTGTTTTATAAATTTTCCGGTGCGCCATACCTGCAAGCTCATTAAGATATGCCGTTAATTGACTGTCAGGATAATAAGTTGAAGCGTAAGACAAATCATCTGTTAAATCGAGATACATAACAGTTAATTCTTCCGGATTGAGTCGTGTCTTACCGGTCAATGCCGCTTCATAGTTTAACCATTTGTCTTTATTTTTTTTTGCAAAAACAACTTCTCTCATAAAATGTAGTATAGATTTAAATCAAATCTTCTTAAATAAAAAACAAATTGATATCCTTATAATCCAAACCAAACCACTCGCCTACCGATTTATTGGTCAAAATACCTTTGTAAATATATATGCCGTTTCGTAAGCCACGGTTAAAACGGGCGGCATCGTCAATACCGCCTTTTTCACCGATATCTAAAAGGTATCGCAAGAAAATGTTACTCAGTGATAAACTGGCTGTCCGCGCATATCGCGCCGGAATATTAGGAACGCCATAATGGACTACCCCGTGTTTGACAACAATGGGATTGGAATGAGTCGTTAATTCTGAGGTTTCACTAACACCGCCTCTGTCTATACTGACATCAATAAAAACCGAGCCTTCTTGCATCATTTGTATCATTGGCTCGGTGATGACGATAGGCGTGCGTGATTTGCCACGAATGGCACCGACGACAACATCGGCACGTTGTAAAGCATCAAGAATGACATTAGGATTAATGGTTGATGTATAAACTTGATTACTCAACAATGTTTTGAGCCGGCGTAATCGCGTGACCGAATTATCAAAAACTTTTACCGAAGCCCCTAGACCCAAAGCGGTTTTTGCGGCAAATTCGCCTACCGTTCCAGCACCTAAAATAACCACACTAGCCGGCGGCACGCCACTGATGTTTCCTAATAATAAATTTTTTCCAACTAAAGGTTTGGTTAATAATTCGGCAGCAATTAACATAGATGCAGTCCCTGCAATTTCACTTTGCGCCCTCACAATGGGAAAAGAACCTTGTTCATCGCGCAAAAATTCGTATGCAATACCGGTTATTTTTTTTTCTAGTAATTTTTCAATTAAATCTCTACGTTGCGTTTTAATTTGCAAGGCCGAAATGACAATACTTTCAGGCTCTAAATAGGCTACTTCGGTTAAATCCGGCGGTTCAACTTTCAACACAATATGACTTTTAAAAACCTTTTCGGTATCATAAGTGATTTGCGCTCCCATTTCTGCATAATCTTGGTCTGAAAAGTTAGCCCCTTCTCCTGCTCCGCTTTCCATTACGATTTTATGTCCATGTGCCACTAAAGTGCCTACGGCATCGGGGGTTAAACATATTCGTTTTTCTTGCAGCCTGATTTCCTTGGGAATCCCAATTTGTAATTCGCTTTTCCGGTATTGAATAGCCAAGCGTTCTTCTTGCGGCAATAAAATATCTTTTGAATATGGTTTTAACATACCTTATAATATTTGCAATATGCGTGTCTCAATATCTTTAACAATAATACGAATTTTTTGCGAATTTTCGGGTAATATGTCTGCAATAACTTCCGGCCATTCTATCAACACATACGCATTTGGTTGCGACAGATACTCTTCAATACCAAAATCCAAGGCTTCAAAATAGTCATTAAGCCGGTACAAATCAAAATGATAGATAGGATAATTCGGTGTATGATACTCATTGACAATGGCAAAAGTCGGCGAATGGGCTTCATCATTAGACCCTAAATGTTTAACCAAAGTTTTTATTAAAGTAGTTTTGCCGCTTCCCATAGCGCCTTCAAACAAAAGTATCCGGCTTTTGCTGTTTTTTAAAACAAATTGGGCTGCTTTGTCTAAATCATTTAAGGTATAAATCAGCTCTTTCATAGAGACTCTATTTTGATTATCGTTTAGGTCAATTTTTCATAAATTAACAAACATTTCATTGATATAGAAGTGTTTAATAGGCATTTTTACTGATTTTGATAATGGCATAAATCATCACGGTAGCGCTAATCCACTGAATCAGTGATAGTTGTTGATGATTTACAAAATAATCTAACAAGATGGCGGTAATGGGAAAGAACAATTCCATAATGGTCGCCAACATGGCATTGATTTTTTTAAGCCCATAGTAATAAATAAAAATGGCGACCGAACCGCTAGTAAGAGCAATAATTCCTACAATCAACCAATTGAGTGGTGTCATCGTGTTAAAATCAAAGAAATGTCCTGTTGCTATTACAATTATTAAGCTTAATAAAGTTGTGACACCATAACGAAAGAAGGTTGCCGTAATAAAATCGAGTTTATGAAGTATTTTTTTACTAAAAACCGTAGAAGCCCCGAAACTGAAAGCCGCTAGAATGGCAAAAAAGGCGGCAAAAATGGTATTTTTGTCATGTTCCATCTGTGGTAATTGCCAACCGAAAGTTAAAAAATAACCGGCTATTAAAGCCAAACTGGCCCAATAAAGAAAATGTTTTTTTAACGGTTCTTTTAAGAAAAAATGCGCCAAGGCAATGGCAAAAACCGGTTGTAATTTTTGCAGTAAAACGACAATACTTAAAGATTTGAAATTAACTAAGAATAAAGCTTTTACAATAGCCCACGTGCCGATGGCACCACCAAACAAGGCTACCAAAAAAAGTGACATAAACTCTACACGGTTCAAATATTTGAGATATTTATAGCGTTTAAACAAAAAGACATTCATCAATAAGAACGGAACGGCATGTAAAATGAAAACCACAAACCAAATATTCAAATTATACAATTTTGGGGTTAATACTATACCGTCCATACCCCACAATGCCGCAGCAAATGCTACTAAGGTAGCGCCTAAAACGGTTTCTTTTTTTGATTTAAAATTCATTGATTGTTAAAGGTATTGATAAATTAAGATTTTTTGAAGCATTCTCATCCTGACAAAACTGACAAAAGCAAGAAAAAATGTCAATAAAGTTGTTTTTCCGCTTTAATACTCAACCGGTCAAAATAAATTGAGACTTTTTTGTTTGGAACAATCCTATTCATTGAGCAACTCTACGATTTTTTGTTCCAATTCTTCCCGTCTCAGGTTTTTGGCTCTGATAATACCTTTGGCATCAAGAATAAAAGTTTGCGGAATAGACATTACACCATATAGTTTTGCAATGGGATCTTGCCAAAATTTAAGCTCGGATACATGTTGCCATTTCAAGCCGTCGTCTTTGATAGCGCGTAACCACGATTCTTTATTTTTATCTAATGACACCCCAATAATATTCAAGCCTTGATCATGATATTTATTGTAAATCTGAACTACATACGGATTTTCATTACGACAGGGGCGACACCAAGATGCCCAAAAGTCAATTATGGTAACTTTACCCATGGCTTGGTTAAGGGTTAATTTTTTACCATCAGGCGTTGTTCCCGTAAAATTTGGGGCTTTTCCGCCTATTTCGGTCGCACCTTTTGTCAAAATTAAAGTGTTGATATATTTACCCAAATTGGTTGTTTTGACACTTTGCGGATACGTCTCAAAAGCTTTTCTAACTTTCTCAAAATCAGCATCCGGAGAAGACAAAATAGTTTGCATCACAATCAAACCGACAATATCTTTATTTTTATTGATGTAGTCATATTGATAAGCTTCTGCATCTTTTCGCCATTGATTAAAAACTTTTTTGATACTATCTCGTTTTTTTGCGTCCGGTTGGGTACGATATTTTTGCATCAGTAACATCCCTTTTTCCTTATCTTTCATAACATAACGTTCGTATTGAAAAAACTTTTGGGTTAATTGTGAGGTCGTTTTTGACAAATCCGATTGAAAGGGTGTATGCTTATCAACGATCATATCAATATTACCATCACCCATAATAACCGGAATTTTTAGCTTTGCCCCTTCAAAACTGATAATTCCAATGGTCGGATTTTGTTGAGGTATTTTAAAAGCGAAAATACTATCGGTTATGATTACCGTATCTAAGGCGATACTTTTTAAATTTTTATCTAAACCTGACAAATAGGCTTTTTTGTTGTCCAATCCCGTTATTTTCCCTTTGACATCATACATAACCGGTTTGGGGGTTGAGCCGCATTGCCAAAGCAAAAATCCTAATAAAATCAGTAGTAAACTTGTTTTTTTCATAAGCCATCTAAATTAAAAAAACGGAACAAAATTGCAATTATTTAACAAATCTTGTTCCGTTTGTAAAAATACGATTTTATTTTAAAACTTCTTATTTCTCTTCCAAAAGTTCTTTGATTTTGGCTTCCAGTCTGTCCCGTCTTAAATTTTTAGCTCTAATCACGCCGTTTTTATCTAAAATAAAGGTTTGCGGAATAGATTCCACATGATATAATTCACGAGCAATAGGGTCTTGCCAATATTTCAAATTGGAAACATGATACCAAGTTAAGCCATCGTCTTTTATGGCTTTAAGCCAATCAGCTTTATGTCCGGGTTTGTCTAATGACACCCCGATAATATTTAAACCTTTGTCATGATATTTTTCATATATTTTTTTAACAAACGGGTTTTCCGCACGACAAGGACGACACCAAGACGCCCAGAAATCAATCACGGTAACTTTACCCATGGCATCTTTTAAGGATAACATTTTGCCCTCAGGAGTCGGCGCCGAAAAATCAGGGGCTTTGCTACCAATTGAAATTGCCGCCAAATCTTTTACACGTTTGTAAGCGTTTTTGACATTGGGCAATTCTTTAACATCTTTAGAAAAACCTTCGTAAAGTTTCAACAATTTGTTATAATTAGGTTCCGCTTTATCAAAAGCCATAGATTCAAAAACCAATCCGCCTACTAAATTATCTTTATTTTCTTCAATAAATTTATATTCATAATCATGCCGTTCATCATCAATGGCGTAATAACGATTGATAATATCTGTTTTTTGAGCTTCGGTTCCTTTATTTTGGGCAGCTTGATAGAGTTTAGCCAATTTTTCTTGTTTGTCTCTAAACATTTTGTTTTGATCCAAATAATCATAAAACTTTTTGTTCAAACCTTGACTGATAACCGCAGAACGACGTATATGAGACCGGTCTAAATCTACTTTTATATTAGAGCCGGGTTCAATGATCAAGGGCAAATCACTGGGAATTCCATTAACACGCAAAAATACCAATGTGGGCTTATCGACTTTTTCATATAATTTAAAATGGCCTTCTTGCATTTGTGTTGAATCCAACACTTTTTCTTTCATGCCTTCATAAGTCAACAACTTAACCGCTGCATTTTCCATTCCCATGGCGGAGCCGTCAATTTCTACATTGGCATCTTTCTTTTTTGATGGATTTCCACAAGAAGCCAATAAGACCATACTCAATAACAATAGCGTTAATTTTTTCATTTTGATGTTTTTTTAAATTTAATTGTGTGCAAAGATAATAAAAATTGATCGGTATCGAATTTTCTTAACATAAGATTAATGATTAGTAAATGCAACCCAATTAAATAAAAAACCTATTTTTGTTTTTATAAAAATTGTTTCTACAATGCCTAATTTAGTTATTCCCGCTTCCAAAAGTATTTCCAACCGGCTACTAATTTTGCAATATCTTTATCCGTCGTTGAAAATCAACAACTTATCTACGGCTCAGGATTCTATAGTGCTTCAAAAAGCTTTATCTGAAATCAATAAAAACAGTGCGCCCATAAAAATTAATGTTGGTCATGCCGGTACAGCCATGCGATTTTTGACGGCGCTCCTATCTACACTGGACGGCAAACAATTTATTTTGGACGGCTCTAACCGTATGCGACAACGCCCTGTTAAAATTTTAGTGGAAGCCTTACAAAATCTCGGGGCAGATATTTCTTATTTAGAAAATGAGGGTTATCCACCTCTACAAATTACCGGTAAAACATTTGACAGAAATGCAGTCAAAATTACTCAAAATGTCAGTAGTCAATATATTTCTGCGCTGTTGTTAATAGCGCCTGCCTTACCAAATGGATTGACAATTTATCTTGAAGGTAAACAAGTATCTAAACCTTATGTGCAAATGACACTCGGTATTTTGCAAAATCTCGGGATTAAAACGGAACAATCGGCTGAAAAAATCAAAGTTTTTCCAAGCAAAGACATTGAGGAACAAACATTTCATATCGAAGGAGATTGGTCTTCCGCTTCTTATTTTTATGGTGCTACGGCAGTGTTACGTCAGCAACCGGTTTACTTGACACCCTTTGATAAAAATTCTATTCAAGGCGACCGTAAAGTCGCGGATTATTTCAAATATTTCGGTGTGACAACAGAATTTACGAATAGACAAAAAATCATTCTCATACCTGAAAAAAACTTTCAAAAACCGGCAATTTTAAGTTTTGACTTGTTAGAAACACCGGATTTGGCGCAAACTATTGCCGTAAGCTGTTTGGCAATGGGTATCAGATGCCATCTAACAGGTTTACAAACTTTACGTATCAAAGAAACTGACCGTTTGTTGGCTATGAAAACTGAAATGCAAAAGCTAGGGGCAGTAGTAGAAATTACGGATGATAGTTTGGAAATTATTGCCCCGGAGATTTCTAAAACTAATATAGCTATTGATACGTATGATGATCATCGTATGGCAATGAGTTTTGCCATTTTGCAAAAAAAATACCCCGACTTGGTTATCAACCAACCGGAAGTTGTCGTAAAATCATTTCCTGATTTTTGGGAAAAATTTGATAAAATATAAAAGGCTCTATGTTGTTTTGTATGGGTAATAATAAATCAGGTTCAAAACCATGTAATCATAGCTATTTTATTTTCAAATTATTTCACCCCTTCGGGGTTTATGATTTTTAACGTCATAAATTTCTATAATAATGTCACCCCTTCGGGGTTCAATGGTGTTTTTTTTATTGTTTAATCTATAAATATATCACCCCTTCGGGGTTCAATAGTGTGTTTTTTAATATTTTATCTATTAAATATATCACCCTTATGGAGTTCTTTATATATGAAGCCCGAAGGGCTGAAATTATTGTAATAAAACTATTAAAACAGAATCCTAGAAACCCCGAAGGGGTGACATTATTGTTTAAGGTATTATTTGTTACCCACCAAAATCGATTTAGAACCATATAAAACAAGACTGATTAAAATGACGTATGAGTTTGATTTGGAAATCTTAAATTTTAGGCACAAACTTTGCAGATTAATTTTCAAAACTTTATTTTTACCAAAAAATTTTGCTTATGAATCTCAATAAAGCCATAGAAAACTTACCTGAAAAAGGCTATTTAGACATTCCGGTTCCTAAAAATATTGATTTAGTTAAAGAAATCAACCGATTACGTAAAGAAAAAAACGCCGTGATTTTGGCTCATTATTATCAAGTGCCGGAAATACAAGACATAGCTGATTTTGTAGGCGATAGTTTGGCTTTGGCACAAGCAGCAGCCAAAACACAAGCCGATATTATTTTGTTTGCCGGAGTTCATTTTATGGCAGAAACGGCAAAAATACTCAATCCCGATAAAAAAGTGCTGCTTCCCGATTTACTTGCCGGTTGTTCATTAGCAGAATCGGCGCCCAAAGACAAATTTGAAGCTTTTAAGAAACAACACCCCGATCATGTGGTTGTGTCGTATGTCAATACTTCGGCGGATATCAAAGCCTTGACTGATATTGTTTGCACGTCATCTAATGCCGAAAAAATCATCAATTCCATACCAAAGGATAAAAAGATCATTTTTGCTCCCGATAAAAATCTCGGCGCTTATCTCATCAAAAAAACCGGACGGGACATGTTATTGTGGGACGGCGCATGCGAAGTGCATGAAGAATTTTCTCTTGAAAAGATTTTAAAACTTAAACAAGAACACCCCGATGCTAAAATTATTGCGCATCCTGAGTCCAGAGATTACATACTCAATATTGCCGATTATATCGGTTCGACATCCGGCTTGCTCAAATATGTGCAAGAAAGTGACGCCAAGGCATTTATCATTGCTACGGAATCGGGAATTTTACACAAAATGGCACAAGTAGCGCCCAATAAAATTTTGATTCCCGCACCGCCCGAAAACGATGAAAATTCGTGTGCCTGCACCGAATGCCCGTATATGAAACGCAATACTTTGGAAAAAATATATTTGGCTTTGCAATATGAACAACCCGAGGTTAATGTTGAAGAAGAATTGCGCCAAAAAGCTTTGGTATCTATTCAACGGATGTTAGAGTTGAGTTAAAATAAAAGATATACAGATGAAAATTCAAAGCGACTTTTTAGTTATCGGTTCCGGGATTGCCGGATTATCTTTTGCCATTAAAACAGCCGAAAAATTTCCCGATAAAAAAATCAGTATCATCACCAAAGGTACCAAAGACGAATCTAATACCAAATATGCACAAGGCGGTATTGCAACGGTTTACGATTTGACTAAAGATTCTTACGAATCGCATATCAAAGATACGTTAATAGCCGGTGACGGCTTATGCGATGAGACTATCGTGAGAATGGTCATCACTCAAGCCACCGAACGACTGGACGAATTGCTACAATGGGGCGTTTCATTTGATAAAAATAAGCAAGGCGAATTTGATTTGGGCAAAGAAGGCGGACACTCCAAAAACCGCATCTTTCATCATAAAGATATCACAGGATTTGAAATAGAACGGTCCTTACTTAAAATTGTAGACCAAACCCCAAATATTGATTTTTATGATTTTCACTACGCCATTGATTTGATTACTGAGCATCAAGTTTACGGAGATTTAATCTCTCTCGACTCTGACAAAACCGTATTTGGTGCTTATGTATTAGACGAAAAAAGTAAAGAAGTTAAAACTTTTACGGCAAAATATACGCTTTTGGCAACCGGCGGTAGCGGTCAAGTTTATGAAACCACAACCAATCCGTTTGTGGCTACCGGCGATGGCATTGGCATGGCTTACCGGGCTAAAGCTCGTTTGTCGGATATGGAATTCATCCAATTTCACCCGACTGCCCTATACAATCCGGGTGAAAGTCCGGCTTTTTTGATTTCAGAAGCAGTAAGAGGATTTGGAGCATATTTACGAAATGATAGTGGCGAAAGGTTTATGAAAAAATATGACAAGCGATTGGAATTGGCACCCAGAGATATCGTTGCTCGCGCTATTGACACGGAAATGAAATTACAAGGAAGCAAACACGTTTATCTAGATGTCACCCACTTAAATTATGATGACTTTGTTAAACATTTTCCAAACATTACCAAAAAATGTCAAAGTTTGAATATTGACATCCGAAAAGATTATATTCCGGTAGCGCCGGCGGCACATTATATGATGGGCGGTGTTGTAGTAGACAAAAATGCCCGCACATCCATCAAAAATCTATATGCCAGCGGTGAAGTCAGTCGCACCGGACTTCACGGCGCCAATCGGCTGGCATCCAACTCGTTATTAGAAGCTTTGGTCTTTTCGCATAATGCTGCCGAAGATTTGGCGAAAAACTTTGATGAAACCTATAAATTACCTTCCATACCCGAATGGATTGATACCAGCACAGACAGGACTATGGAAAAAATCTTAATCACGCATGACCGGAATGAAGTCAAAACCATTATGAGTAATTATGTGGGGATTGTGCGTTCTAATGAGCGATTATTGAGAGCTTTACGACGCTTATATGTCTTATATCAAGATAATAAACGCTTGTATGACCACGCTGAAATCACAACCGATTTGTTAGAATTGCGAAACTTAATTACAACAGCCTATTTAATTGTAGAATTTTCCAGAAAACGTCAAGAAAACAAAGGTGGATTTTATAGTAAAGATTTTGAGAAATGAATAAAAAAATATAACGCCCATAAAAGTATGAGCGTTATATCCCGCGATAAATTTGTTTGTGTTTAATTATTGCAGTCCGAAACAACAATTGCAGGTTGTTATTTCATGTTGTAAAATTACAACCATATTTTTAAGTTTTTTTTAACAATTGTATTAAATTCTTTCACAATTCTGTTAAAAATCAGATTTTTTCTTTAATTTTGTTTGTATGAAAGAGGCTTTAAGAATACATAATCAAAATAAAAAAATAGACCGGTTAATTGAGAATATCACAAAATACTCTGCCGGAATGGCTGAATTGGATATTTTTGAAACATTTGAAAAGATTGACCAACTACAAATTGCACTGGAACAGCCTTTTATTGCCAGCATGCTTACCGGTAAAAAAATTATGCATATTGAAGACATGGATAGTTTCGAATTTCTACCCGGCGAATCTATCATTGTTCCGGCAAAAAAAGATTTGGTTATAGACTTTCCCGAAGCCGGTAAAGATAATCCTACGCAATGTATTGTTTTAACTATGGAACAGGACATTATAGAACAAACTGTCGATTATTTCAATTCTAAAGTCGCTATTGAAAATGAAAACAACAATTGGACATTACAAGATGTAAATGTTGCGCATTTGGTTCATCATCCAAGTGTTAATAACGTAATCAGTAGGTTATTTACGTCATTTATGTCGGATGATTTATCTAAAGACATGATTGTAGAACTATCTATAAAAGAATTAATAATCAGACTATTACAGACAAAAGCCCGCAAATTAATATTATATTCTGCCAATGCTCAATATAATGACTCGCGTATAGGCGAAGTCGTAAAATATATCAAACAAAATTTGACCGAAAAGAATATCAAAATTGATGATTTGGCAGATTTGGCATGTATGAGCAATTCACATTTTTATAAACAATTTAAAAACACTTTGGGTATTTCGCCTGTTGATTACATCAATAGCGAACGGATCAAATTTGCCAAAAGACTTTTTGCTACTGAAAAAAATCTAAATATAACGGATGTTGCTTACAAATCCGGTTTTAATAGTGTCAGTTATTTTAACCGGCAGTTTAAAAAACATGAAATGATTTCGCCCAGTGCTTACTTAAAAGCTTTGAAATTAAAAATGTAAAACCTTATTCGACTTTTTGCAAATCTAAATCTGGATTGATTTTTAAGATGATGCTGGCTTGGTTATGAAAGCCCGAATCAGGAGAGTGACGATATAAATAAACTTTTGAAGTTTGCTCTGTTCGCCCTATTTTTTGTAATCCCTCAAACAAATTATCGGCATTTGCCGCTCTAACTAACAAGTCGAAAGTGGTATCAAATCCGTTAACGGCTGTAAAATCAGGCAAAGTTTTATATTGTTTTTTATAAGCTTTTGCAAAATCATGATTAATTAATCGGAGCATTTTAGCCGGAAAATGATAATTTAAATTGGCTAAAAATACATTCATCCTGTCATTGGAAGCGTCTTCATACAATTTTTTATCGTTAAGGGTAAATAAGGTTATATTATGTTGCTTATTAATAGAATTTAAAGTCGATAAAACCGAAAAAATAAAGGAATCATCATCCGATAGTAAGATTACATAATTTGACTTTTGGTTATCAATAGCGTTTTTAATATCATCGGCATAAATGGAAACGCCCTTTTTGGTTTTTTTACCGGAAATTTTTACCACAGGCACCCCCAAACGCACTTCCAAACTATCTGCCAAAGCTTTTTTTCCAGGGTCATATATCAAGTTTATGACTTTGTCTGCTGCATTTTCTTTAATATATTGTATCAAGTGATTTTGCAGATTTTCTTCCTTGGAAGTTGTAACGACTAAATTTCGATATTTTTGCGCGCCTTTGTATTGATGGACGGCTATAGGCGTATTATCATATTCTAAAATACGAGCCACTTTTTCGATATTATCTTTTTTAACCGGTCCTATCACAAAATTATAATCGGACAAGTCGGTTATTTCTAAAATTTTACCGGTAACATAAGGCGAGCCTTGGGTGTCAAACACGTCGTATTGCACATTTAAACCCAGATGTTTAAGTGAATCAATGGCAAATTTTATTCCCGAATAATAACTTAAAATCTTGTTATTTAT